>JBKPMB010000089.1:0-5702 GCA_046731995.1 Thermoproteota archaeon
CAGTAGCGCCATACCAGATACAACAACAGGAGGAGAAGCACCACCACCGCCGCCGGATACCTCTATAGCACCATCCGCAGTTCCTTAAGCATTGATGAAATTGTAGGGTACTTTATGGCAAAATGGATTGGTACAAACCTGCCTGAACTAATCTACAACTTATGTCTCTATATAGAATCCTCTATAGACAATAGACCCATTAATGCCTAAATAAAATATTGCAAAAAATATTCTGGAATTCAGAGCAACACGGTATATATTGTTTCAACAATTGTATAACATCTTTCACTACATTTAATTCCATGCTTGTATTGAAAAATTGAAAAATTGAACTATCTCTAAATGTTAAGTAGATATTCCAAATCCTCTTTTATGGTTCTCAAGCATGTTGAGTACCGCCACTGACAGCAATTCGGCCATTTTCGCTTTCCTTCCAAGATTGATCTCTAGTATGTTTTCTGGAATCTGACCAGTGTATGATCCTCTCTAGATGGAGCAAAATACAGATACAGTTTACATGGTTTTAATAACTCCTTGAATAGGAAAATGGTCACTATAACCTGTATTTGGTTCTCTGCCCTTCCTTATTTCTACGAGCCTACCGTATTTGTCTTTTCTCGCCCATTCAAAGGACATAGGCCTGCCATCAGGTTCTTTTATTGTGATGGGCTGCTCACAGAGAGCACGAGTCTCTTTAAATATATTTACTTGATTTAGATCCATCCTTAACTTCTGTTTGCCATAGTACAATCCTCTTGAAATGATAAATTGATCCAACATAGTCATGGAATTTACTGATCTCTCATTGTAGTACCATCTGGAATAAGCTTCCACATACAATTGTATAAATATGCAGCATATTGTAGCTAGTTCTGTTTGTCATTTTGTCTATCCATCGCATAAAAATCCTTGCTTAAGAATTCAAAGATATATCTCCATTCTTTCATTTCTTGTGCATTAGGAGTTGCATATAAGTGGTTCATTATGCTCTTATCGAAGGGTTGATCATTGAAATCCCCCATGATCAGCACATTTGTTCCATCGTTCGTCTAGCTTTACAATACATTCATCGGATTGTAAGTTATCTTGCATAGACTTGAGCTCATCGGCCTGATATTTTAGAATGTTATCCACAATTCTGCCGCAGCACTCAGCAGCTGTTATTCTAAAAGGCTCAGTCTCGCATTGACCTTCCCTCACTCTCGCTGGCCAGTGATTAACAATCACATCTATCTCTGCAGAATTTTCTATTACTTCCAGATGAACATGGAATATATCACGTGTAGGGTATCTTAGGTAGACACTATAGCCTTTAGCATTAACGAACTTTTCTCGAGTAAATTAGTGATGTATCAATACCCCTCATGTCAGGCCCATTATTGAATTGAGCGATCTCATAATCGTCACGGCCTATTTTGTCTAGTAATTTTTGAGTAATTTGCTGATTTTCAACTTCGCATATTCCTAGCAGATCCGGACCATGTCCATTATTTAACATCTTTATCACCTGCGCCAGGTTTTCAAGTTTTTCATCAAGAACCTCATATGTCCACCCTCTCTCAGGTGCAAATTCATGAACCACTGCAGGCTCCGATGAACTAACATCAAACAAATTTCCTAAGTTCCAAAAAGCAATAGTAATATCGCTCATATTCCTGCGGAACTAGCTAATATATTACATATATAGATGACAATATATTTCTTCTTCTTGCATGTTTAGGTGGTAACATTATCTCGTTATCCTTTTTTTTATTCATGTGTATCTTTGAAGTTGTAATTCCTCTTTAATATGGGCAAAGGTACTGGCGTTAAATTTGATTTTCTGTCTCACGTGATGTTGTACTATCAATCACTGACTCAAATTCTTGTTTTTTAAGGCTGTCAGGTATTTGAAATAAATGAATGCTACTACTATTTGCTCTGGAGTACCTTGCAGGCGAGGAGATAAATCTAGAAACAAGAGTAATAAATCTGATTCTCCGAACTCGTCTCAAGTTGCAACGTACATCTCCATTCTTTGCTGCAAAACTCGCTGGAATCATAATGTGGATAGGGGCTTCTTATAACTGGAATTCAGATGGTATTTATCGGAATCCATACATAAACAATACATAACGCTAATGTCTACGTATCAACAACTTAATTATCAACTCTACAAACATAGTAAGGCAGTACATTTATGCCTTTTTGGTCTGCATCATCATCAAACGCACATAAATCAGATTAGCCGCTACATCTATGACAATAGATACGGTGACCAGAGAAAGCTATCGACTTATGATAAAATAGATAATAAAGTTTTAGAGCATCTAAGGTACAAGCTTAGGCGAATATAATAAATATTATTTTCTGACATCAATTATATATATATCAGAAGTTTGTACCTTCAAAACATTACTCAAATGAAAATATCTGATTGTGACAGTAATAATGAACAAAATAACGAACAAGTTAGAAATTCATCTAAATCATTTTCTGGCATTGAAAAACAAGCACTTTATAAGGCTATTTTCTCAAGAAGAGACGTTAGATCTCATTTTATTGAAAGCAAGAATGTTCCAGATGATGTTTTGCTCAAAATATTGGATGCAGCCCACCATGCTCCATCAGTTGGATTCTCACAACCTTGGAATTTTATTATAATAAAAAATAAATCAATTAGGCAACAAGTTAAAAATTCATTTTTGCAGGAGCACAAAAGATCGGTTTCGATTCTAGATCAGGACGCAGCACAGAAACAACATGATCATGAGAGCAAACACAAATTGCAAAGAAAAGAGAAATATCTTTCACTCAAACTCGAGGGAATAATCGAATCAGCAGTTAACATTTGTGTGACATATGATTCTACTAGATTTGGACCTTTTGTTCTTGGCAGAACATCTATTCCTGAAACTGGCATTTATAGTGTTTGCTGTGCTATTCAAAACCTTTGGCTTGCTGCCAGAGCAGAAGGTATAGGGGTTGGATGGGTAAGTATAATTTCAAATGAGGATTTAAAACGGATTCTCCATATACCGTCACATGTAAAACCTGTAGCATATCTGTGCTTGGGCTACGTAGAGGAATTTGCAGACAATCCCGATTTAGAAAATGCAGGCTGGCTCCCTAGGTTAGAGTTGGACAAGGTTGTATGTTATGAACAGTGGGGCAGTGGGTCTAGCACAGATAATGATGTTTTTTCATAATACTGAGCTAACTTTTTATTTACAGCTACATGCATTATGCATATCGTACAGAACTAGTTATTATTTTACAAATTCTATTCTTGCTAAGAAGCTTACATAAGCAATTATTTTCCGCTTATTTTTATAAAAGCTTACGCTAACTTAATAATAATTCATATTATAGTCTAGTATTAATGTAATAGTTGAAAGAACATGTCAGAAGATAGCCTTTCTGAGACAGCAGTAGTTCAAGGTGATGTTGGAGAAACAATGCAAGCAGAAGAAGAAGGAGCAGGAGGAAAGAAACATGAGAAACAACAAAAAGATGAACAAGAGAGAGAGGAAGAATTCCAACCAGATGACGAACTAAAGCAAAGGGTTATAGCTAGAGAAGAGGAAAAGGGCAAAGGAGAACTATCAGCAGCTGCTACAAAAGAGAATGATGATAAGGAAGAAGTTACTAATTCCAAATTAGTAGCAAACCATCAACAACAACAAGAACAACAAGAACAAAGAAAAAAAACAAGGAAAAATGCGACAAGTTTAACTTCAAAGCAAAAGGAACAACAACCAAATTTATATAACTTGTCAAAACAGCTTGAAAATCACACGAGGCAACTATCTAGAATTGGAATTATAGTTGAGCAATTGCCAAGGTATTTAAAAAATGCAGACACCCAATCAAGGATGATAAAGCAGATAAATTCCTCAATGAATCAATTACAAAAACAGGTAGTTCGGATTCAAAAAAGTCTAAAAAAGAAAAGCAAGTAAAAATGATAATATATAACAACAATAATGAACCAATAAATTTGCTTCTCATGTGCATCCAGCACCACAATGATGATAATAATAGTAATATTCTGGTAGACTAATAATACTATTAACAAGTGTTAAGTGTTAACTTACAAAGGTACAAGAGATTAAAGATTAGAAATTTTTTCTCACCACTCTATGCTCGATACCGCAGTGAATACAAGCAGCGCATTACGTGCTTTTTCTGTTGGTTTAGATTCCCTTTTGTAATAGGTTTCTTAAATATCTTTAATTGTCGGAAAAATATGTCGATGCATATAAATAAAGAAAAATTAGAAACTGAAGCTTCTACCATTTATGATGAAAGACTTCTAAAATAATTCGACTCCATCTACAAAGAATTGTGACTGCAAAATATTATGAACAGGCAATTCTTACTTGTCTTTTATTTCAGCATTGATCGCCTGAAACACGACTCGTTGTCATTTAATTAATATCGTGTGTTCAATGTGACAAACATCATATGTCTTTTGATTAATCATTGTACCATTGTAGTTTGTTAGATTACGGCACTCCGACAACACTTACGCTGGTCCTTACGTTGAAGTGGCTTGCTAAGCCCTTGATGTCGCTGCAATTAATTCTGGCATTTATCCTGTTGTTTCCTTCCTTTAGTGAAGAATATTTGGAAGTAAGAAAAGTATTCCATTTTGAATAATCATTAGGTCCACCAGGGCCAGCTGCAACAGTGTTTTGATTTGGCCTTACACCGTTCAAATTAACAAGAACACTACAAGTAGAAGTTGCATTATCTATCGAGGTTCCAGAGACGTTGAGGCCTTTTGCTACCGGTAGCTGTTGTCTCTTATGTGGTGCTGTAATTTTAACTGCATCTGGTAGCTCCGCAGCTTGCGTTGTTGCTGCTGTTGCTGTGGGCAGCGATTGTGATGATGATGATGATGATGGTGATGACATCTGCATACCTGTTCTAACCTGTATTTTATAAGAAGTGTTCCACCAACCGTAACCCCTGCTTGCGTCTAAATTAGTATATGGATATTTTGTATAATCGTATGGAAATGGTTTGACTTGAAACGTTGCTAGTGGATTTGTATTAAGATATATAGTTCGTAGGTTTGCTAAGGGTTTTTTTAGAACATCTTTCGATATTGTACGTACAAATCTGCTATCAGATATCATCACGACTTTTGTATTTTTTATATTCTTTGTAAAACCATGCTGAGCATCTACCATCGTAAAGTCAAAATTCTCGTTAAGGACATACTTGGGTATCCAAAAGAAGCCCCAGACAGGATGAGGGCCAAGTAAAAGTACATTGGCGTTGTTACCAGTATTACCATCTCCAATATTAGTACTATTCTCTGAAAGTTTTTGAGCTACGAAAGCAGATACCTCAAAAAATGACGAATTAATATTTGTAGTTATTAGCATAATAGTACTTGCTAATCCAAAAATTGCTATCCCTGAAATTACACCTAAGGGTAATAAATGACCAACAGTCCTGTTTATTCTGCCAATTTTGTTTGATACATCAACTATCATCACCGCAGCAGCAATAGCGAATAAGGGAAATAGCGGAACAAGGTGAAACGGCAATACCCAATGCACTATATACATAAAAAATAGGAAAGGAAGTGCCCAAAGCAAAAGGAAGTATTCTCTTTTTACCGCTGCATAAACTAGGCCAGCTAAGCCTATAATAGTGAAAATTGGATCAAAAATGAATTCGTCATATAATGCATCCTGTAATGGTGCTTC
>JBKPMB010000090.1:0-13383 GCA_046731995.1 Thermoproteota archaeon
CCCAGTCTTGCTGCAAGGCTCGAAACAGGATGCTAACTCACTTCGGCAGCAATTCTAAAGTTGCTTTTATATACCATATTTTTCCTTCAATAAGCTATGCTTAGAAAACAGTGGCCAGTTCAGAGCAGCTTAACTGTGATAGCCATACTTGCTTCAGCTGTAATAATACTAGCAGTATCTGGAACCCTTGGTAATGCGCAAGGCCAAGGAAACCAAACGCAAGGAAATATGACAGTAGGAAACGTGACGTTAACACCGCAACAAAAAGATGCAATATGCAATCCTAATAATCCATTATCAAAACTCAATCCTGTTAATACTACTGAATCAAAGATATGTGGTATTCCAGCAACAATAAAGCCACGTACATCAAACGCTACTACATCATCCGGAACAAATATGACGACCGGAGGAGAAGCACCACCATCATCAACATCGTCTCAACGACCACCACCACCACCAACAACAACTTCCATAGCGCCATCAGCAACTCCTCCTTCATAATAGCATACAGTACATGTATCCTCACTAATCATTGATCTCTATAGATTCTATGGATTGAGAACGCTTCTTTTCCATCGGTACTAAGTTAGTTTAGTCAACTATCTTCTTGACTAGGAATGTTATAAAACACAAGCACTACGAACCTGACCCTTTACAATTCTACTGTATAGTTGGAGTTATTTTTGTATAGTTCCGCCATTGGTTAAAAGACAATCTTTGACAGACTAAATGATTGACTCTACATATATGAATTTCTAAAAAAGAACAATCTAGCCTATTTTATTTTGGTCATGCGATGTCTGTCGGCGAGGTCATCTTGAAGGCCCTTGAAGTCATGAAGGAAAAAGGCTCAATAGATCTAGGAAAATAGGCAAAACATGTTAATAGGTGTAAAGAAGAAACAATTCATCATTGAATATGCCCATCTACTACTTTTGTACCTATTGCTCTGCCTCAGATCGCCACTGAACTTAATAATAAAATAATGATTAGTGATGAGATTTTTCTCCCTCAACATGGTCAATTCGTCGCTTCTTGCGTATATCCCACATTCCTAGTATTATAAATGCAGCACCAATGGCCAAAATTAGGAAGTCCGCAGGAAAAATCGTTGCCCAAACGCTGTTAACTGTACCTGCATAGATAAACAAAATGGCTAGAAAAACTAAAGCAACTCCTGTGATTGTTTCACCATTGATTCTTTCCACCATTATAGTATGACAATAATAACCTTCTTATAAATAGTATTTTAGGAAGCCTACACCCATAAATAGCAGTTTTAGTCAAAGTGGCTGAACATCGATTGAATAAAAAGAAAGGACAAGGAAGTACTAGTACTAGCAGCAATGAAACAATAGTATTAGATAGTTCATATCGTTTGTTTATTGAGTCTATCAGAAGCCCTCATAGGTGGTTTGTTTATAACGAGGGCTTGAAGTATTTTATGAAGTTTATAAAGGTAAGTGAATATCACAACCTGCTTGAAAAAGACCCAAATCTAATCCAGACAGATATCATAGAATATATCTTGTACCTTAAAGATACGAGGAATATAGCACCTGCTACCATAAACACATATCTTGCCCTATCAGACATTTCTATGATATCAACGAATTAGATCTAAAATGGAAAAAAATCAACAGGTTCAAAGGCGAGCATCATAAGGTTGTAGAGGACCAGCCTTATACAAGGGACCAGATAAAGCAGTTATTAGACAAGGCCGAGCAGCGAAATAGAGCCATCATATTATTATCGTGTTCTCCAGGGATTAGAGTAGGTGCAGTTCCAGACATAAGGATAGGTGATTTAAAACCTATAGACAAATACAATATTTATCAGATTGAGATATACAAGCCCTCCAGGTCAAAATACATAACGTTTTGCTCAAGTGAATGCCGAAGAGAGATTGACATCTACCTGAAGTACAGGGAAAGATATGGCGAGAAACTAACGAAGGATTCACCTCTATTTCGAAAGGCATTCAATAGGACAGATGAAATACAAGTGAGAAATCCTCAACCACTTACAACAGATAGTATCAAATGGTTTGTAAATGAATTACTCAATGCAACAGGTGTCAGGCCATCGGCTAAAATGCTGGAAGGCCAAACACACAACAAACGTGCTAACTTGATGCAACTGCATGGCTTTCGCAAGTTCTTTGATACAACCTGTACTAGCGCTGGTATGAGTAGTTTGTACACAGAGCTACTGATGGGCCACGATATTGGCCTTAAAGGCAGGTATACAAAACTAACTCCAGAGCAGCTTCTCGAAGGTAACGATAAGAACATAGGATATATTTCTGCAATGACTACTGTGATGATTAGAACATACAAATTTCCAGCCAGTAATTTTGCAGCTATACAAAGGTAAGCTTCTGAGTTTATCAGCCTTAGCATCTTCTAAGAGTTCTCAGAGCTTTTGTTTTGACTGTTTGATATTGCCATCATTATCATTAGTATTACCACGACGGTAATTTCCAAGCCATTGAATTATTTTTCTAAAGCAGCAATTAGATCGCTCTTTGGCTTGGTCAACGTTCTAAGTACAGGCACGGCCGTACCACATTTTTGATACTTGACAGGACCATCAGATATCTCTAATGATTCTATGGCTTGTAATCGCTGCTTATCCATTTCTTCAATTTTTTCTTAGCCATTCCTATTCTAGAGTGTGCCACTCCTGCTTGTACTCTGAATATATAATATCATAATCTGCTTTGCATAGATACAGCTGGGTTTTTAGTTCATCATTCCAGCCAAGAGCCACTTGCACGAAGCCATCCGCCTTGCTGTTGCAGATTATACATTTGAACATGTGTCTAGCACCAACATCGTAACCAATGATAGGAAATTCGCCTGACTACCATCAACAACCACAGCAGCAATCACAACAACAAAAGTGGTATAAAATATTTCAATCAGTAAGAATGATATTCAGTCTTATGAAGAATTAGCTTGTTGTATGTTCCAACCTGATACTGACATTTTTCGCATTTCCATTTATTTGCCTTGGCTTCTCTAAGACTATTGTAGGTACGTTCGTTAGTTTCGTACATCTTCGTTTTAGAATTGAAGATGGCATGATTATAGTTAACTATATATCTTAGTTTGATTGCCTGGGACATTCTATTTGATAATGTATTTGAGAGGGATATAATTAAGAAAGCATGGATAATTCATCGTAGTTTTACCAGAATACAGCAAAACTTTACAATTTGCTCTGAAAGCTTAGGTGAGCTGCTAATGGTTTTTGTTTGGTAAATCTCGGGGACAAAGTGATTTTATGTTTTTAACATTCTAAATAGAAGTTCAAGCGACAAGATCAAACAGTGCTAAATTGGCTTTACATGTGTTGTTGATTGACTATCAACTGCATGCCAAGTCATAAACCTCTTTATTTTTTTTATTAGATAATACAAGGCATGAACATTTATCAATCAAGAGCTCTAATGCTGATGATTAAAGGAACACTAAGGCAATAGCACCAGTCCCTTTTTTTATTAATACTACTACTGCTACAACTACAACAAGTCCTCTTTTTCAAAATTTAGTCGAGTGATGAACTGTAGTAATATGGTATCTCTGTCTCATATGTCATAATACAGACAAGTACTGGATTATGGTTCTATATCGATAAAGCTAAAAATCTGACCGACGTAATATTTACGAAGGAAATTTCTGGAATTTGAGCACAAAAGCTGACCAATTAGAATGGCGTAGATCAAAGGTAGTAGAGATGAAGGCCAGAGGCTTAAGCTATGCAGAAATAGCATGCGAGTTACAAGTATCAAAGGCTTCAATTAGTCTAGATATACAATATTTGCGCAGCCAAGCTAAAGAGGCTACTAGGAAATATGTCAGAGCACTTGCCAGAACAAGACCAGATATGTCTTAGCGCATTAGATACTATACTCAGGCACGCATTTAAAATACTGGAAACCTCAGACGATAACAGAGAAAAGCTGCGTGTAATGGGTCAAGTAATAGACATGAGAACAACAAAGATAAGATATCCCTGTTAACACTATTACTTGACCCTAAATTTAATTATACATGAAACAGTATATCTGCTTTATATGTGATATAATCACCATATTTCACTAAAAAGTTATTTTTGACATCTATTTTCTAGAACACTACAAGTGTGGTTTTCCAGTGACATTCAAAGACCTAAAGAAACGAGTTACACTAAACGTGGTCTATGGTACATAAACAAATGCATAAAGCTAACTTTCACAAAGTATACCATGCGTGAATGTGAATAGCCCTTCTTTTTCACGAAAGAAATATGAATAATCGAGCTCAGCGGTGAATAACAGCTTAGAATGGCGCAGAAGCAAAGTCCAGGAGCTAGCAAGTCAGGGCTATAACCAATCAGAGATATCAAGAATACTGCAAATAAGCCAGCCTACTATTAACAGAGATATAACATATCTAAGGCAGCAAGCAAAGTCCAATATTAAGCAGTATATTGATGAACGATTACCAGAAGAGTACGAGAAATGTATGGTTGGTTTGACTTCAATACTGAAAGAAGCATGGAATACAGCATCTAATACAGAAGATAAGAGAGAAAGATACAGGCATTATCTCTAGCTAGAGTGCTATTCTATGAAGCTAGATCTATTAACTAATGCTACTGTAGTTGATGATGCTATTAGGTTTGTATCTTCTAACAAATTCAAAGATAACCTGAAATCATCGAGCGGTAGCGATGAGGCTAGCAAAGAAAAATCAGAAGAGACTGATTATGATGACATAGATCAGCTAGAAGAAGAGCAAGAGAGGAATCTGATGAGACAACAGTAAATCAAATTTTCTGAAATTCTTCTTGTTGTATATAAGTTTCCTATCACAAAAATTTATTATTTGCAGACCTCTTTTAATACTTATGAATGGCAAGGAAAATGATGGGTTTAACGGAGTAAATACGCAGAAACTAAATACAGTGTATGCTGCCATGCAAAATCAGCCAGAAATGGCAAAAGCAACGTTTTATGTAAAATCAGAATGGAATGTGGCTTCAGTGTTACATCTAGCTCCAAAAGCTTTCGTATTGGTGGCCAAAATATAGAAAGAAACTCTGAATATAAAATGCAGTATGATTTTCCAAATCAATTCTCAGGAGAAGGAAGAGGTCTTACTGTATGTGAGTATTGTATGGGTAGCTTGGCAGCATGTTTAGCACAAACCGTTGTAGCTCATGCTACATCAAGAGGTATCCAAATTGATAGCATTAATATTGATGTGGAAGGTGATGTTGACTTGCGTGGGTTCACAGGTATATCAAGTGATGTAAGGCCTGGTGCTCAGCAATTTAGAGTAAATATGAATATTAAAAGTAATAGTGCTTCAAAAGAACAAATAGATGAGCTGCGTGAAATCGGAAAGAAATTTTCGCCTGCTTTTGACACATTGACTAATGGAACTTCAGTAGTTTTAGTTGACTCTTAATAATTAAGTAGCATAGAATGTTCTTGCAGTAACTTTGTAAGGCTCGCTGCATTAAAAGCTATACAGACAATACAACAAAAAGTAGATCTTATGAAACTATAACGTCTTGATGTCCGTAAGCCTAAAGGAAAGAGCAGAAAAAGCTAAAGCCTCCTCTCATACAATATAATTTAGTGACATTCAAAGACTTACGGAAAAGAGTTAGTTTAGAAATGCCAACATTACAGCAGCAATCCAAGTTTACTGCGAAGCTACATAACAAGCCGTTTTGGATTTGGAATATTGAGGAACATAAACAAGAAGACATAAGAACAAACGGAGATTGCTCCTTTAATCATATCATTGGTTTACCTACTAAAGAAGGACTGGAAAAAGCAATGTTTGATTATGAAAAAATATTGTATGATTACATTTTAGTTAACGATGCTTTAGACCATAACCATAATTTCAAACACAAACATCTATGGGTAAAGAAAGCAACTGGATTAGGAGTTACTGAATTTTTTCTTAGGTTGATGGCATGGCTATGTTTACGAAATGATGACTACAGAAATAGCCAGATGTGCATTGTAACAGGTCCTAACATAGACATTGCTATCAAACTTATCAAGAGAATGAAAGCATTGTTTGAGCCCAAATTGCATGTTACTTTTGACAGTAAAGAAACTGTTTTAGAGCTAAATGGCTGCAGCATAGAAGCCTATCCATCAAATCACATAGATGCATACAGAGCTTTAGATAATCCCAAGTTCATCTTAATTGATGAAGGAGACTTCTTTAGAAAATGAGAGCAAGAAGATGTAAGACATGTTTCATAGAGATATATTGCAAAGTCAGACCCTTACATTATGATGGTTTGAACACCAAACACACCTGATGGTTTGTTTGAGAGAATTGAAAAAGAATCAGAGTAAACATGCATTTACAAACGTCTTTTCTTGGATTATACTTATGGAATTGGTAAGATATACACTGCTGAAGAAATAGAGAAAGCAAAGGCTTCAAGCTTTGAACGTGAATATAATCTCAAATATCTAGGCAGAATAGGAAATGTATTTCACACAAAAGACATTGAAGCAGCAATTGAAAAAGGAAGGAAATATAATCCTGATGATTTCACTCCGTTTTACTCCTTTACTTCAAGATCTATGAGTATAGACCCAGCTTATGGTAGCTCTGCATTTGGTATTGTAGTAACTCAATGGTAGATGGCATTGTACAGATCCTAATGCAGAAGAGTATCAAAGACCGGATTATAATGAGATGTTGTCTACTGTCTACAATTTGATGAGCAAATACGACATAGATATGGTGTATGTAGATGGTGCAAATCCTTCTTTTATAAAATCACTTAAGTTGCAAATAGGCGAAGACCCAGATTATGATAAAGTAATTGCCAGATATAGATCAGAAGGATTAGGCGATGCTACTAAAGATATGAAAATAGTTCCTATCAACTTCAACAAAGAGCACAAAGCAATGTTGAGTCATTGCAAGATGCTACTGGAAAAAGATGGTGGTCACATTGCAATTAATCCTGACAGGTTTGATAAGCTGATAACAGCACTAAGAACTGCAGTAGATAATGATGGTGCTCTAGACAAAGAAGCCACATCATATAACGATATATTTGATGCATTTAGGTTAGCGATGAAGTTCTATCATTTTGGAGACAGTGGTGAATACCACTGAGGGAAGGAAGTAAATTATGTGCTTAAATATTACCATTTGAGGTGCTTTGTCTATCTATATAACACTCCTTTGTCATTATCCTCAAAAATAATTGCGCTACGTGTTGATTTAAGAGTGCTTTTTAAATGGATATGAAAATAAATCCGTTACAGATACTAAAGGAGATTTCTGATAGCGAGGATATATTGGAGGTTACAGGTGAATACTCTGGTAGCTGTGGATCCATAGGACCTATACATGAGCGAGGAGACCATGCATTTGAACTAATACTATGATAATGAAAATATGATGTTAGGGTTGATGTATGATAGGTAGCAGATATGCGATTCCATCCTTTTACGTTCTCCTTTCGATGTTAAGGAAATTCTATAATTATCAGGTCTCGTTCTAGAGGTTTCTAATCAGAATATATATGATATAGGAAATATCTTTAAATTTGGTGTATAAATAATATGCTCTAAGGAGGCTAAAAAGTGATCAAGAAGGCTCATTTTTCAGACGCGCGAGAGGAAGCATTACCTTTACAATATAGCAAAACTAATAACGAATATCTTGCAGCTGTTTTAAAATCAATCTCAGATGATAAATCATTATCAATCTTTCAAGCAATTGCTGATGTAAACTCCAATAATGGAGAAATTAGTCTAAAGAAATCAGGCCTAAGCAGAAAGCGATACTACTCAAGAACATCTGCTATGAGAGAAACTGGCCTTATAAAAAGGACAGAGGGAAGATATTATCTTACTTCTTTTGGTAAAGTAATTTACTGTTGTATAAAGATAGCCAAAAATGCTCTTAAGAATTACTACAATCTCAAAGTTGTTGAAGCTGCTGAAGGCTCTGGGATTCCAGACGAGGAGTTTGGCCAACTTTTGCATGATCTAATAGATAACCAACAAGTTAAGGAATTTCTAACTAAGGAATGCTAGCTGTTAGTTCTTTTGGTCTTTTAGCTCTAACCGATCTAACCTAGGACGTCTGCCTCGTCATTATATCCTCTGATATA
This sequence comes from Thermoproteota archaeon, assembly GCA_046731995.1. Lineage (GTDB taxonomy): Archaea > Thermoproteota > Nitrososphaeria > Nitrososphaerales > Nitrososphaeraceae > JAFAQB01. The sequence continues at coordinate 8,161 of JBKPMB010000090.1, forward strand.
TCCATTGCAATAGTCAGTGCTATTACCAGTACATGGATGTTGGCTTGTATCCAGATCATGTTCTGTATTATAATCTCGATAGGCCAGTATTGCTCCATCATGATATCCAGCACAGTATTCCCTTACAGTATCTCCTACACGCTTGGGCCGTTTGATAATATTGCTGTTGTACCATTACTGAAATACTAGCAGATATTGGAATAATCACTGCCGCCGTCACCAACAATGATGTCGTTTTCATAGATTCATATTTTCTCCCATACATGCTCTAGTATCTCGTGGTCTATGAAATCATATGTGTAGGAGTCTATTTCAATTTCAACTGGTATGACTTTTAGGTCCTGTCCTAGTATGTCGAACTTTGAGTATTTTCTGGTTTCTTGATATGGCTGTTCGAATGTAGGCCTTTATCCAGGCTCTTTGTTACCACAGCTTAGCTATACATGGTCATAGGTCAAGGATTCATGACTTGAATTACATTTGCAGATATTTTCAAGACATAAATATATACATAGAGCTATAACTGAGGTACTCCTAAATTTTGGGTGTTATGCATTATTACAATGCTAGTAGCGCATTTTATAGGCTGTCTACAAAGTCTTATAGTATTTTAGATATATTCATCGACATCTTTAGGCAATATAGATATAAGATATCTAGTTAGTTTTATAGATGTTAGATAATATCTAGATCTTGTTGTTGAAGTTTGCTAATTAAATTATAATACTCATTATGCTTTGCAAAACCTCATGCCCACCCTTCACGGATATCTGTATATGTATATAGGTAGGAAGAGTTTCAGATGATAAACTAATCGTAATTCACAAGAACGTGATGATAGTCAGAGCAATTTTAGAGTAACACAGGAGTTAGTCTACACAGAAATTCAATTATGATCTATGTTGTATTTACAATATTTGACAATCATGTTTATTACGAAATCCTAACATCAAAATTAATGGAGCAATTATACAAGGTAATTAAAAATCCCGCAGAATTTGCTAATATGATACCCAATGTAAGGGGAGGACCAATTGTCTAGGTGGATTGCAATCTTTGCATTTTGGATACTTGGCTTTGGAATAGGGTTCTTAGGATATTTATCTATGCCAAGTATTGCAGCATGGTTTAAAGAATTCATGCCAACTTTCGTAAATCAATCAATGGTTGGAGCAGTAATAGCTGGGATGATAGGCTCGGCAGTAACTACATTTACAGTGATCACCTGGGCCAACCGAACAAGCTAGATACATTATTTCATAATATGTTTTTAATATTATTAATCCGAAAATAGGTAATAGCTAATGTAAATTTTGATTGCAATTATTAGTACTACTATTGTAGCTACTATTAAGAATGCAGCATTTTACATATGCTAGTGTTAGTCTAATAACTTATGGATGTAATACTGCTCGTTGTCTAAGGGATGTTTATACATCAATTTAAACAGGCTATTTCAGATATCATTATACAAACTATTATTTTGCATAGCTACAGCTATTGTGTTCTTAATAAGATTATACATATTATTATGACATGGGCAGCTACAAACTTTGGTTGCCTTTGAACCTTTAGTTGTTGATACTATCTCGATCCCTTTGCATAAACCGTGCTCATTTTGCGTGCAATTCTCTGATTTGCTATTCAATAATATATATTATCTAAATTTTAAATATAATAACCTTCATAATTCACTTAATCTCAGCTGAGCATCCCAGATTTCGAGCCATAGCAATAAGGTCAAAGTGATTGTAAAATTAATTTAGCAGCTTTTTCAGCGCCATTTATGTACGATGTTCTTCTACCTTGTGAATTCAATTTCTCCTCGATGAGATGCTCGATCTTAAAAATATCTTCATGTTTGTATCCTAGCCGTTTCGCACCTTGCTCCTGTTCAAAATGATTTTTTATAGGGATAAAAATTCCTGGTATGCCATATGCAATTGATTCATCCATAGTTGAGCGCCCTGCAAGAGAAATCACAAGATCTGATGCATAAATGTATTCATGCAGGTTATTTATAAGACCTATGCTACGAAAATCAGAATAATACACCAATTTTTCTGCCTGACTTCCTACAAGCACAAGATCAATGTCCATCTTTTTTTTGAGTCTTCTGTATGCTTCTAGCGACTTTTCAATAAGGTATATTCCAGCATCAGTACTACCACTGCTAAGTATGATTGTCTTTTTATTAAAACCGAACTTTTTGCGTAGTGTATCCCTATCAGAACTAGCCTCTCGAACTATCGGCCCAACGTATACAAGATTATCTCTATTATCGCCATAATCAGGAATAATGACATGCGTGCATTTTTCTATCATCCTTTGCATTATTTTATTCATTTTTGTTTCAAGTATTGATACAAGCCCGTTTGTGAAGTGAGTTTCTATTATATCTGTAATTAAAATACGCTTTCGATTCATTTTCTCACCAATAGCAATGGAAGCGAAGTCCTCATCACTGACTATTAGATGATCATGTTTAACAAGAAACTCTTCTGCTGCTACTTTGCATTTTTTATAATATGAAAGATATTTTATTAGCCATATGAAAGATTTCTTAAGTTCTCCCGAATGAATATAAAAATTCATAGGCTTGTAAAGATTAAATGCAGAATAACCGTTCTTAGAGATCAAGTTAAAAGCTCCTGCTCCACTGGCGAAAAGGATTTCATTGTGTACTGGCTTTAGTTTTTCAGCAATTGCAATATCCCTGCTAGCATGACCTAAGCCAATAGGGCTTGTAAAAAACAGGATCATTGTATTGCAAACCGCAACCATTCATAAGATATATGCATTCTTTCCTTAACCAAATGAAATTTTAGTCGTTTGACATTTCATTTTACATACTTAACATAGCATAATTAAGTCACATCTTGTAACCATTAATGTATATTGCTTAATTATCATACGGGCTACTTTATTTCAGTTATTGGGTATCAATTTCTCATCGTTATACGGTCTAAATTCCATATACTTAAGAGATCTCTTCAAACAAACTTGCATCATAAATGACAATCAAATTAAAAGATTGGCTTTTTCATCTTTGAACCACATTTACGGCATTTTGAACCATTGAACTCAGCGCTACATGATAAGCACATATACTTCAGTTTTACGTTCGAGTTTGTATATCCCCGCCCAGCCTGTTCATCGCTAAATCCAAAAGTCCTTAATGCCTTCATTTGTCTTCTTCTTATGTAGAATATAATCCCGATGAAGATTACGATATTCAGAGTAATTCCAACAATGAATCCAAACAAATATGTTAATAATAAACTAATTCCAAGGCTGGCTCCAATAAATAGCAATTGCAGTTTGACTATTGGCTTTAGAGTACTATCCATCGCTGAACTATATAGATCTCATCATTTATGAACCTATTTCCAAATTGCTACAATTTACAGGCCGGTGAATCTTAATAACATTGACATTTATATATCATCATTACGTATACTTGTTAAATATTGTAATAGTAACTGATCCCAATAGTAATTGTAATCTTACCACATTCTGAAACATACATGTTAACACAACCTATAACAGAATTAGTAATGAGTTCATGTATATATGATATTTATATATATACTATTATCTAATAGTGAAATAATATAGTTGTGTATAATAAATACATAATGTTATATGATAGCTCTGTTCAGTTAACAGAATAAACCTATAGCTAAAGATGTTCTATTTCTCTTATGCCACTCAAAAGGAATAGAACGCCATCCAAATATATCTACTACGCATTACAGTTATACTTTTCAGGTTTATCATTAAGAAAGACATCACAACGGTTGTCTCAATTTGTTAAACGAAATCATATTTCGATATGGAATTGGATTCAATGGTATAAGCCAAGGAAGATAATACAGATAAAAAGAAAGGCATCAGAGTTCATAATAGATGAAACGTTACTTAAAGTTGGAGAGAATTGTGTGTGGTTATGGATTGCAATTGAGCCAATAGACAAAATGGTGCTTGATATTCGTATTTCTATCGAAAGAAGTATGCTTGTAGCAGAACAGTTTATACAAAAATTATGTACAGAATATGGCAAACATCCAGTCTATACTGATGGTGGCACTTGGTATCCACAAGCATGTAAATTCTTAAAATTGGAACATCGTTTACACTCTTCTTTTGAAAAAAGTATCATAGAAAGGACAATCCAATATGTTAAAGATAGAACCGAGTGTTTTGATGACTATTTTCCTTGTAGAAAAAATAAGTGCAGGTTAGAACATGTTATGCATTGGTTAAATCTATTTGTAGATATGCATAATGAGATGATTCTTGGGAGATTGGTTAAATGAACACAGCCCTTCTATATAAAAAAAACCTTAATAACTACACTTTGGTTATCCGCTCTTATTAATGAAATTCACATGGTATATCTTTTCATCATAGTTGCGGAGTAATAGCTAATATGATATTAACATGCAAGTTACTAACATCTATTGCGCTTTTGCTACTCCTTCTCTCTACTGTATGTCTTTTGCAAATCAATACTACTACCGCTGCGATTGCAGAAGGTGTAACTGCAACAGCTACTACTACTAAAACTCCGATAAAGCATCTCATAGTTATCTATCAAGAGAATGTTTCATTTGACCACTATTTTGCCACCTATCCAAATGCTTCTAATACTGATGAATCTGGTGAACCTCGATTCCACCCCAAGTCAAATACACCCTCTGTGAATGGTCTATCTAGTTCACTTTTAACAGATAATCTCAATGCGGTTAATCCCTTTAGGATTCCAAGATCCAACGCCTCCACATGTGATAATGATCATCTAGGCACCAGACTACAAGAAGCATACAACGGAGGATTGATGGATAGGTTTGTTAACACTAACGTTGTTGGCAAAGGTTGCAACCCTTCAATAACTATGGGTTACTTTGATGGTAATACAGTTACTGCGTTATGGAATTATGCCCAGAATTTTGCAATGAGTGACAATTTTTTTGCAACAACATTTGGCTCTTCAACACCAGGTGCCATTAATATTATATCCGGACAAACACATGGTGCAAGTCCTCAAAATCTCAATATCACTTACCATGGATCAAAGTTATGGTTCGTCTCTAATGGTACTATTGTATTTGATGCAAATCCCACGTACGACAAATATTTCAATCCTAGCACTAAATTATTTCCAAAGGCATCGATGACTGGAACTAACATAGGTGATCTTCTAAATAGTAAGAATATCAC
>JBKPMB010000091.1:0-4746 GCA_046731995.1 Thermoproteota archaeon
ATTTTCTGAATTCATTTACTGGTTTTGAAATAATAAGCTCTGTAACCGGCTTTGAACCACATAAATAATTACAACAATATTAGTCAAATACTATGCCCGCACCATACATATCATATTATATTCATACCTTAATTCATTTCATTTTTCTGATTCCTTACGCTTCCTGAGGCGATCAAAAATATATGTTGATATACTTCCAGCAAATCCTGCTCCTATCAAAGTTATAAGAGGGCCATATGCACTCCAGAAATCCTTGACTTGTTCTTGAATACTTAATGGCTCTACTACTGATATTGTCAAATTTGTTGGTACTGCTTTGTATCCTTTAGTTGAAATTGTTGCATTGAGATGTCCGAAGAAAACATTAAGCGGAAAGGAGGATCCTGTAGATATATTTGCTAAGAGTGGTATTGTGTATTGACCAATTTGTGCTTCTTTTTGAACTGCTATAGAAAAAGGCTCTGGTTCGACACCAAAAGAAGATACATTTGCTTTATCAGGATTAAAGTTCACTGCTATGTTAGATTGATGTTCATCGACAGTAAAATTTATGACTTGAGGTATGACTCCTGTAGTTGATTTTAATTGTACCCCAACTACTTTTTGCTCTCCTTGCCTTAGAACCACAGGGTTTGGTGTACTCAAAATGTTATATTCTGGCGGCGGAATATCAATTAAGCTACTGAGATCATATATGAAATTAGATTTGCCATACAACGCTGTTGAATAAAACATTAGTTTGTAGCTCTGAGGAGAGACTATGGTACTCAAATTCAAGGATAGTAGAACGTAATTCTGATTATTTCTAAAAAAGCCACTATAGTTTTGGTCAACATTCAGGATCCTATAGCTGTTATCTGAACCCCACTCTAGAGACGTTCTATGCCATGTACCGTTGCCCCATTGAATTTCAACTTGATAATCAAATCCTGCTTTTCCGGTTTTTTCATTATTATCTGCATCAATTACCATTCCATAAGCGACCATATTAGCGCCATATGAAGAAGGATTTTCCTTAACACCCTTACCACCTAACCAAAGTGTAGCGTTTAAAAAATTTCTGTCACTCGAGTAACTAATCCTTTGTATATCAATAGATTCAGATAATAGATTTTTATAGTTATTTATTTGAGAGGCGTTGTTGCTGTTTTTTTCCATTCCAGCAAATTGTTTGACATCATGTATTTCGTCATTAACCTGTTGACGTGCAAAAGAAGGTGAAACATTTTCAGCTTGTGCTTGTGGTGTTGATATTCTAGCTGTTATCATTATTAAAATTATGATAAGAAACAGTAGCAAAGGCATAATGATACTATATTTTGATGCAAAATGCCCTTGCATAAACTACTAACTATTGAATTCCATCTATGTAATAACATTTCCTCATTTAGATGTAAAAGAGAAACGACTTAAGGCCGTTGTATACATTATCTACATATTATATTTACTTGGCTTGACAAGGGCTTGAAAAGGGAATTCTTTATATAAATTCTATCTCTTTCAGTAGATAACAGAATGCTAAGATCTAAATTTGTAGTAGTTAATCTAACTCTGTGTATATTGATAGCGGAATTTTTCCTGCTTCTCCAAATAGCTGCTGTTTATGCTAAAGCTACAAGTATTCTTCCACTATCAACACTAAGAGACCCTCCTGATTCCCTAAAATCTCCACAGTGTTGTGCGCCAGTATTTTTGGCACCAATATCTACATCTGAAAACAATGTATATGTAACTTGGTCAAGTAATAAAACTGGGGAAAATTTTGAAGTAATGTTCAGAGCAAGCGCAGATCAGGGAAAGACATTTGGTCCAAAAATTAACTTGAGCAATACTCCTAGAGCTGATTCTTTGGATCCATCAATAGCGGCATTGGGAAGTAACGTATATGTTAGCTGGTGGGAACGAAATCAGACATCAAATGAACCTGTAATGAGAGTAAGTAATGATAGTGGCGAAACATTTGGTCCAATACTAAAGCTTGCAGCTAATAATAGTACAATTGGAATCAGCTAATATACTGCCAGTAGGCTAGGTCTACAGACTTTTCTATACAGTCAACCAAGTACAAGTTAATGTGGTACAAACAAGAAATCTCCTCATATATTATATCACTCATAAAACGACTGCTTACCAATTTTAAGAAAAAAGGGCTAAAGGATAAGACAAGTATCGCAAATTAATAATAAAGAAACAAAGCAACCTAAGTACTACTACTCCTGCCGTTGTGTCTTTTTTGCTTTTATGAATTCAGAACTAATTCTAATTACAAGCCTGAAGTTAGCCCTATCCTAATGGATAAAGCTTAGTTATAATTATAGATAAGTATTGACATTCAAAGATCTCAAGAAAAGAGTCAATTTAGAGATAATAGAGCTACAATCCAGGTTGGCCGAAAGGCTGTATAATAAACCATTTTGGATGTGGAATATAGAAGAACATAGGCAACAAGATATTAAGACAAAATGGAATTGCTGCCTTAACCATATCATTGGACTACCTCAGAAGGATGGTGTTGATAAACCGCTTTATGATTATCAGCAAATTATATTTGATTCGCTAGTTATTCAGAATAGTAACAAACACCTCTGAATTAAGAAGGGCATTTGGTATTGTAGTCACACAATGGGTTGATGGTATTGTGCAGATACTGTATGCAGAAGAATATCATAGGCCGGATTATAATGAAATGTTATCTATAGCATATGGATTGATGTCCAAGCAGAAGGGTGGAAAGTGATGATGATGTTAACTTATACCATTGATGATAGCTTTAACTGTTCCAGCCCAAACCTTTTTATTCAAATTTTCGCTTATTCCCAAAAATTTACTTACAGCTAACCCATCATATAGAGCTACTAGCCCTGATGCTATAGCATCTGTATCTACATTTTTTCTAAAGTATCCTTTTTGAATTTGAAGATCTAAATACTCTTTAACTATATTAAATATCTTTGTTCTTTGTTCATATAGTATTTTCTGCAACTTTGGATTACGGGATGATTCTGCTACTATTTCAAAAAATACCTTTTCACTACCGCTCTTTTCCAGCTTATCTAGGTTGTCATAAAACCGTTCTGCATCAGACAATAAATTCTCCTTTGTTGTTGCAAATATCTGGGATAATTGCTCTTTTAGCACTTTAAGATTATTTTCACAAATTGCATAAAATAGATCTTCCTTACTCTTAAAATAAAGATACACAGTTCCTTTACTAATATTTGCTGCCTGAGCTATATCATCCATCCTACTTCTATCAAACCCATATTTAGAGAAACAATCAATGGCAGATCGAAGTATTCTTTCTCTTATATCTAATTTGTACTGTGAGGTAACTTTTGGACACATGCTTTAGTTTCTGCTCCTTACCTGCTACTATTATTACAGTTCATTATTTCTCGTTTCAGATAATATGTTGCTTACAATATTTTTAGTAGGTAGTAATTTTATTTTCTTTACGGACATAATTGCGCCGATAATTCCCATTGCAACTCCGGGGACTGCAGTGAGAACTAACACTGATGGAAGAGTTCTAACAAAGTTTATGAATAGATCGTTCATTGAATGAAAGGTATAGCTTAGCGGTTCTGCAAATGTCATTGGAAGCATAGGGTAACCGATAATATAGAATATTGAACCAATTATTGCACCTGAAATTATTACAGATCTTTCAGCCTTTAGCATCTTCTTTGATCTTGTAATTATTATGGACTTGTTTAATATTAAATCTGCAAATACTGCAGGTATTATAAGCATCAGATACCATGGCAGAAAAGGCATTAATTGATTAGATGGTATTATATTTGCAAAGGAATTCATTACTAGTAACAATGCAGCCACTGCAGTGGCTGCTCCAAATCTTCCTATGGCTCTAGACGCAGTTATGAAGACCATAGAATCAATTGCAGGTAAAGCAATGATTGCAATTATTGATTCGTAAATTGGTTTTAGGTTAAAGTTGAAATGTTGCCCATTGGAAAGTGGTAACGCAAACATATAGATATACCATATCATTGTCAGCCACATAGCTGCAAATGCTGGAATCATTGCAGTCTTGATTACTCTTTTATGATTTTCTATTGTAAGATGTACAATTATTCTTGCGAGTCCTAACGCCACTGCAATAGAATTTATTAACATCCCAGTAACTAAAATCAAGTGAGTAGGACTCAGCAAGCCATCGACTCCAAAAATCTGATGCCAAAGATAGTCTGATGGACCAGCTACAATTGAGACTGCAGATCCTATTATAAGTAACTTGAAAGCTGTGCTAAATGACTTGGTTCTAATTTGTTCGTCGTTCTTTCGTAATAAATGTGCACTAATTGCTGCAGCTATGATCAATAAACCAACGCCTATATAAAGCATGGTATGGGAAGGCGTAAGGAAGGTTTCAGGACGTCTTAGTAAATGAGATGTAACATCCCAACTTGCTCCTTCTGTCTGTATGAAAACCCCTATTGTGGCTAAAATTAATATCGATACTGATACAGTTATCGGATGAGATCTCATGAGGCTGCTAATTCTGTTATTGAGCATCATTTTTTTGATTAATTGATATTGGTAAATGTTATTAATAAATATAACTGACTAGTCAGTATGCTGAACAATATCGTATAGATTACAGATATGTATGGTTCAATTTTTATGACTCAGATAAAGGTATTGTATTATAGATGTAACACAATCAGTTAACTGGCTGCATATGATTGTAATTTCTAGAAACTAGCTAATCTAATTGTTTAGCCA
>JBKPMB010000092.1:0-3401 GCA_046731995.1 Thermoproteota archaeon
ATGCCGCACCTCCGACATTCACATCAATTGCACTATCACTCTCAGCTTCTCTTGGAGGAGCGTTTCTTATCGAAATAGTCTTTAACTGGCCCGGAATGGGTCTTCTTGCGTTTAACGCTATCAGCGTAATGGATATTCCAGTCATAATAGGACTCACATATATTGCAACTCTTATCTTCGTTATCACTATGTTCGTAGTTGACTTGATGTCGCAGTACTTTGATCCGCGGGTCAGGGTAGGATGATCTTTTATTGATCATCATCTCCGACTTTATACGTCAATTTTGGCGATTAAAGAGTGGAGTAGCTGGAGTTCTCATACTTTTGTTTCTTATTGCTTTATCTCTGTACGCTGCTATCGCTGTTCCATTAGAATCGTTTAAGCAATGGAATAGCCCTAACTACTGGATTAAATATCCAAAGGCTGCTATGCCAAGTTGGATCAATTTTTTTTCACCTTCTAAGGAGCCAGAACATCTGATCCTTAGAAACGCTGTCATAAAAAAAGGATTAGATGAGGGCGTAACCACGCTAAACTACTCGTACAAATTTGCTTTCAATTATGACTTTTTTCCAAGTGACTTTATGATAAATTACGCTGTTCAATATGGCTCTACACCTCCAGTTGTAGACGTTGAACTATTAAGACCAGATGGCTATTCATTTGCGATTATTTCTTCGTCCCTGCCTTCGCCTCAGGGGCAACGTTATGTTTTCAGAGATACAATATTTTCCACAGAACATGAAATTCAAGATAATCTTAAGAATTATGTTAATAGATTTAGCTACGACGTGGATATTACAAGACCTCAAGTAATGCTCTTTTCAGAAACGGACAAACCTAATGTTTTGAAGGGAACATATGTGCTCACTATTACTTTTTCATTATTTGATCAGGATGACAAAGTTATAAATTCAGAATTCATCCTTGGCGGCAAAGTTTACGGCTTGTTAGGTACTGACGAATTAAGACATGACTTGTCCATAGGTGTGCTATGGGGAACTCCAGTAGCGCTTTTTATCGGCCTGTCCGTAGCAATGGTTTCTACATTTGTAGGATTATTCTACGGCTTAATAGCTGCATACAAAGGCAAAAGAGTAGAACCGATTATGATGACAATTGTACAGATCATAATAAACATCCCGGTCTTGTTTATATTGATCATACTTGCCATAACAATAGGCAGAAGCTTATTTCTTATAGTGGGTTTCTTTATTTTATTTGGATGGATAGGCATGGCCCTTATAAGTAGAAGCATGGGACTGCAAATAAAGAGCTACGCCTATGTTGAGGCCGCTAAACTGATGGGAGAATCGGATACGAGGATAATCTTTAGACATATAATACCCCAACTGTTGCCTTTCGCTTTCGCTACAATCGCATTGTCCGTTCCTGCTGCTATTCTAGGAGAATCCGGCTTAAGTTTTATTGGACTCGGAGATCCTACGATTCCTACATGGGGCGTAATCCTACATGATGCGCAATCTGCAAACGCCGCTGCAAGAGGAATGTGGTGGTGGATATTACCACCAGGTATGATGATAGGAATTACTAGTGTCTCATTTGTTCTAATTTCAAGAGCTTTAGAATCAATAGTGAACCCCAAGAAGAAAAAGGTCTAAGTTCCCTTCTACCGGGTGCGATCATTATTGCTGCGAAATGATCTTATTGCCTTGAGCAAAGTGTCTGAAAGTTTTATCGTGTACGCTGATGTATCATCAGATGATAGTTTAGACAGTTCGTCTAGGAACCTAGTCTTGTCTCTGCCTCTTTCGTAAATTCCGCCAGATTCTTTGATGCATAAAGGAAATTTTTGCATCCTAACACCATTTTTGCGAAGGTGGTCTATGAATGCTCTATACCCACCGATATCCCACCATTCCACTCCTCGTTCCTCACAAAACATTATCCATACATCAATGGTGTTTTGAAATAAGGCTTTCTCACGCAGCTCTTCTAGGCTCAATGTCATTAATTAGAAACCATATCCTGCATTTGTATATTTTGGTCTAAAATAGCATTTTGTATAAATATTCCGCTATTGTGAGCTTATTCAGCACAGTTTTATGTAGAATACGCTATAACAGTATCGCGGATATCGAATTTTCATACAACAACATATAATTCATTGACAATGCTGCTAAGTATAGAACAATAATTAGCAGAGTGAGCTTGTGTCACATCTAGCTGTAGTAAGAAAATTTATAGTTGGTTCTACGCCAATAGTTCTAGACTAGTATTACAAATTATGTCCCGGTTCTTTGTCTTTTGCAGAACTGATGATTTGCAATTCCATATTGTTTCCATCCCTATCGAATGCTGCGATGGTATTATATGTATACGGATAACTAATGATTATGGATACTGAGCCATAATAGTTGTTTAGATCTTCTAGGGATGGTTTATTGGAGCCGCTCGGATGTGAGTGTGCAGTTCCGATGTAGGAAAGATCAAATGGCAGATCATAACTTGGGAAGCCTGAATAATAGGGACCATGTACTGAAAATGGAGGAAGAATCAAGCCGTCGATGAATATCTCGTTTTTATTACTGTTTCCACGCAGAATTAAAATTCCTTCATTTGGATGACATGTTTTAGAATAAGTAATAATGCCGTCAGCTGCTTGGCTAGTTATAAGAACATACCTTTTCCTTGCTAAGTTTGAACTCTTCTTAATTTTGTTACGAAACAACAATTGTCATTTTAACGCCAACCTTTTATTTTAATATGAATAACAATGGGGATATTAATTGTTGTAAATGAAGATTTTCTCTAATTTATATTTACTGAAACTTGAAGTCGTGTAAAATCGGGAGGACTATGGTCAGATGAAGGAAACGAGGTTTTGATCGCTTACTCTGATTCTATGGATCGTAATGGTGATGCTACCTTTTTTAGTGAGGCCATACAAGGAATGGAAAGAATAATGACTAACATGTGCTCTGTTCTGCTTTTAGAGACAGGAGTTGCAGTGTTTGACGATCGTGACAATTTGATATTTTCAAAGAAATTTGATAACCCAATTCATTCCTACCGCTCACTCAAAGGCGGTGAGAGATCTCCTGAACTCGATCAGTTGAGGCAAATATTGCAGCCATTCGATTTTATATCTGTTAACGATCCAAGCATAATGTTCCTTTTAAGACAGTCAGGATTGAATAGCCATGTAATGCGTGAGGATCAGCAGAGGAAGATCCGAGATGAAAAAGCTGCCTTGATGGTAAAGTCTAGACTTGCCACTGACGAAATGGATGCTATACAGAAGCTCAGGAATTTTGCTCTAGAATTTTCCTCAACCAGGGTAAAAGAAGCTTCCGAAAAACTGGACCTGCATATTACACAGGCAATCAGCGCACTTGATGAGCTAGACAAATTAATTAACGTTATATCAACTAGAATG
>JBKPMB010000093.1:0-3486 GCA_046731995.1 Thermoproteota archaeon
CTGCAAAATGGTGATCCGGGTTTCTGCTCCGTTCACCGAAGATCACTATTATGGTGAAGGGGAACGGCCAAACACGGGGCTGGCTCATAATAGCCTCTTTACCAGCAGGTGTCCTATAATAGAAAGGTAGTTAATGCTAAAATACCAAATCGAAAATTTTTTGATATATATTAAATGTACGGTACGTTTAAAGAAAATTACAATCTAAAAGTAAGTTTCTTTCATCCCTCTGATGATATCTTTTATAAAAAACTATTTTTAGAGTCTATGTTAATAAGTAAGAAGAAAAGACATGAAGAGAATAATGGACTATAAAGATAATAATGTAACTGGTTGTGCTGTTGATCACAATAACAACAATAACGATTTTTCTCTTTTTCGTTATATTTGTACAATTAAGGAATTACCTGTTGGTAAATCAAGACAATTTTCAGTAAGGAATGCTAAAGGAACTAAAGAAATTCAAATTGCTGTATTCAACGTGGATGGCAAATACTATTGTATATCAAATAAGTGCCAACATCAAGGAGGACCACTTAGCAAGGGGATACTGGATGAGGAAAAGAAAGTTATAACCTGTCCGTGGCATGGTTGGAAATATTCTATCATCGATGGTAAGGCTCCGCATAAGGGAGGAGACAGTGTTGACTCTTATCAGACTAAGATAATTAAAGAAAAGCTCTATGTAAACCCCATTCCCACTAATATTGGCAGGAGAGTAACGCAGCCGCACAAAGAATATTCTCATCTTGAAAATTCGGTGAGAGAATATTTGAACCATCTGGAAAAAGATCAAAATCTTTTTCAACTCAGTAGAGACGTTCAAAAGAATAATAATAATACAAGAATATTGGGAATATCAACTACTAAAATGATAAGGTAGCCCCACGGAAAAGTACATCAGAAGAGACCTTGATGTATGCACTAGATTATGCAAAAAAAGAATTTGGTGCTGAAACTAAGACGATAAAGCTTAGAGATTTGCATTTTAAACATTGCGAGGGATACTACTCCAAAAATGCTAGTGCATGCATATTTCCATGTTCAATTTCAGAGATGGATAAAAATGACCAGATGATAGAAATATACCAAAAAGTCATCATATGGGCTGATATCGTAATCATCGCTACTCCTATACGGTGGGGAAATGCTAGCTCGCTTTATTATCAAATGGTTCAGAGGATGAATTGTGTACAAAATCAGAGCATTACTCATGAGACTTATCTTATTCGAGATAAAGTTGCTGCATTCATAATTACAGGGGGTCAAGATAATGTACAACATGTTGCTGGAGAGCTCATGACGTTTTGGTCCCAGCTTGGTTTTGTTTTTGGCAAATTTCCATTTGTGGGTTGGACAAGAGGCTGGTATGCCGAAGACACAGAGAATAACTTTGATAATATGAAAGAGAGTGAACATATGCGACAAGATATCATCAAGACTATAAGAGGTGCAGTACAGATGTCAAAATTAATAAAAGAGAATCGATATGATGAATGTGTTTTAGAGCAGGCTCGTACTAGAATATGAATACATTATAATATAACCATAGTATCTTATTTTATTCTGTTAAGTATTGTGGTTCCAAATGTATTACAAATCCATAAGTATTGAACATGGCTAGAATTTGTGGATAATCATTATTTAGCCATCTCCACGTTTTAACCAAGATTTCCAAAATCTGTTATACCACTCTTCATTCATCTTTGATGTAGATCTAAGAGATTCTGTATACCAATTAAACCAATAATTCATCAAGCTTTGCCAAATTGCCGTGCCTGCAACAAACGGATTGATAGTATCATTGTCTCGGTTCTTTGTCATATCAGGTGACGCTTTAGCCATTTCCTCTTCTTCCTTTTGTTTATCAACAAGAGTCTCTTTCTGATGTTTACCATCTTGGGACTCAGATGCCGTTGTTGTAGTTGTTGTAGTTATAGTTACAGCTGCAGTTTCTTCTTCTTTTGCCACTGCTGCTTTAGCTAATACTTCTGCATTTCTACAATCGGTATGAACTTTTTCTTCTGTAGTATATTCACAAGAAGTGCATGCAAAAATTAAAGGTTGTTGGCAAAGTTGACAATAGGAAGACGCTTTGAGCTCTGAACCACATTTGATACAAAGTGTTTGAGCCATGTCTATAGGTTATCATCATGCAATATATCTCTTCAACTTGTATCAGCATCTCTAATTTGTCACAATACAGGAATGAGCATAAAACACATTTACTATGAATCTCAGTTAAAATTAAGGGTTAATAATTCAATAGAATCACTCTATACATATCTGAATAGTTGTCTAAAATTCTGGTTAAAATCTTAATAAGTAAAACAATTGAACCCTTCTACAAGCAGGGACCTAACCCCCTCGAATTCACACTGATAACTGGTTAACAAGTTTAAAAATACAATTATTGATGTCAGTCAGATTAAATCCTACAGTCTACTGCAAAATAGACCTGCACAGGAAATACAAATCCTTAAGAAGATTAACTGTGTACTAGACTTTAATATCCTTTTTTTAGAAGTGATTTATTGCATAAACCTGTATATGTTTTTGTTCATTTCTTAAAGGTCTGAGTTAGCATACTTATCTGAGATTAATAACCCAATTAGTGTATGATATTGTGTATTAATAAAAATAAAAATAACAATAAATGACTTGCAAAGGTGTATATATGCGTCATAAAGCTTTTAATTATTCTGCTAATGGACACACACAAACGTTGCCCACTCACATTTGAGTGTGGTTAATCTACTGTGCATGACACTGCTCCTGAAGCGGTTATAAGCCTTTGCAACTTTGTTATTTTTTCAGGACATTTTTATATTTTGTAGATTTGAGAATGTTCATTCCACCCACATACAAATATTCCCCATCAAAAATCAAAACCAACAGATGCAATATTCTAGCATTGTACATCATCCTCGAAGTGATAAAAGCACTGTCGTAGAAATCATGATATCTTTGGATCAGGTCATTTTGGGCTTTTCTTGATTGATGATGTTTCATATTTTTCGTCTATTTCATTTCGTTTTGACTTAAGGGTAATTCTGTCATCTGTAAGACTTGATATTTCAAGCCGAGGGATCTCATATTTTATCTCAATGTTGTTTTCTTTTTCTAGCTTCACGATAAAAGAATCTTAGAATGCCGCTTCGACTTTACCCATCTTTATTCCGTCTGCTGAATATACCGTCTTGTAGTTTACTCTATCGTCACTATGAATTTTATCTTCATAAAGATATTCTGGCATATTCAATTTACAATGTAGTTTATATCAAATAAGTCTTAATGCTAACTGTGTAGCGGTAAAAAAATAATATTAGCATGGTTCATAATAGAATGCTTGTTTTATGGTAGGTGGGAAACAAGAAGGCATTAAGATAGCAGAACCAATTCTAATATCGTTGGCAATTAATAAGGATGCGTACGTACATACTGGTCCTCCAGGAAGCGGGCATTTCGTAAAACTAGTCCATAATG
>JBKPMB010000094.1:0-5904 GCA_046731995.1 Thermoproteota archaeon
GTTTGGAAATCACGGCTAAATCACCTGGATTTCTCGCAAGTCTGGGCTATAAAACCAGATGGCAAAGGCAACATATGGTTTACAGACGAAAAGCAAAATGCTGTGCGGAAATATATAGAATCTTCACAGACTTTTGATATGTACAAGGTTCCAACAGCTCCTAAAGCTTTTGATACAACATATCCTGTACCGCTAGATTTCGATTTGAATGGAAACATCTACTGTGTGGGTATACGATCAACTTCACTATGGTTTGGAGAAGTGGCAAAGATGAGAAATGGTACATCAAATGGTATTTCCGCAATTGCTATGCCTGTAGATAAATTTTCTGGAATTGATCCAACTCTTATAAGTACAGGTTCACTTGCAGTAGATAACGATAGAAATGCTGTGTGGGTATCAATGCTTGCATTTCAAAAGAGAGGCGAAATTCTCAGATACGATATAGGTACAAAAACGTTCAAAGTTTTTGATGTGCCTGAGGAACTAGCTTCGCCTGTGGGATTAGTTGTAGATAATTCAGGGAATCTATGGATAACCGACCATGGTACAAGCATATTCTACAAACTAGATAGATCTACTGGGAATATCACAAAATTTGTCACATCTAAAGCTTCACCAAGGATTTTTGGTATTGGTAGTGTGGGTAGTAACACCACTAGTAATAGTAACATCAACATTAATAATGCTCTGGTGGGCGCATATACATTGCCATATTGGATTCAAAAATCAGGTGATAGTTCACTATGGTTCAATGAACATACAGGTAACAAAATTGCCAAATTTGATCCTATCAACAATACAATGATTGAATACTGGATTCCAACACAGAACAAATTGTTTGGTATGTGTCAGAATAATAATAATAATGCCGCCGACAAAAACAATAACCAAAAATGCGGAATTGCAAATGCTCTGCAGTTTTCGATAGGACAGAATAAAGACGATAAGCAATCAAATCTGGTTTACAGAATGGTCAGAGAATAAGATTGGCAAAGTAAATGTACAGAAGCAATTACCATTCCGTGTTTCAATACCTATAAAAGAAGTTGCTGTCAAAAGAGGCGAAAGTTTAGAAGTCAAGGTCAATATAGATACCTCTACAAATCAGAGAATTCGCATGATTGCAGCCGGAACATTCACTCCGACTGGAGATCTTGGAAATTCCACAGGATCGTTTAGCGAAGAATCATTTTCACTCAGTACTGGAAATACAAAGCAAATTTCCTATATTTTTACACCGTCATCCCATCTAAAGGCTGGAGTCTATACGCTTATGATAGGTGCAGAGAATGATGATGTTTCTTATCTAAAAGCAGTGAGAGTCAATATCACGTAATATGTATCCATATTTTAACTGATAAACTGATTTTTGTTTATCCCATTTATTTTTCAGTCAGAGCCATAAGCCCAGGCATTTCATCTCCAGCAAGAAACCTCAGGGTCGCGCCTCCGCCAGTGGAGACGTGACTAACTTCCCCTTCTGAAACGCCTGCTTTCTTCATGGCTTCCAAAGTGTCGCCGCCGCCTATCAGAGTTGTCGAACCTCGCCAGAATGCCAATGCCATACTTTTGGCAATATTGATTGTACCATTTACAAACAATCCAACTTCAAATAATCCCATTGGTCCGTTCCAGAACACGGTGCCAGATCCCTCTCCACCAACCTCAAAAGAATAACGCTCTATTGTTTCGTTACCAATATCAAATCCTGCCATATTGTCTGGAATGTCACCTCTTACGACACTAGCGGAACTATCAGTTGGAGAGGAAGCTACAACATGATCTGTAGGAAGAATTATCTTATCGTTAAATGTTGAGAGTGCCTTTGTTACCCATGGCAAATGTTCATAATCAATTAGGGAATTACCAGTCTTAATTCCATTGGCTTTCAAAAAAGTATATGCTGCAGCACCTCCTATGAGCACCCTATCTGCTTTAGGAAGTAAATTTTCAAGGGCTCCTATTTTGTCTTTTATTTTTACACCACCAACTACTATAGTGAATGGCTTGATAGGATTTTCCTTTATCATTGAAAGATATTCCACTTCCTTATTTAGATTAAACCCTGCCAATCGTATATCAAATAATTTCGCTGCTCCATGGGTTGATGCATGCTTACGATGAGATGTACTAAATGCATCATTTACATATACATCAGCTAGTGACGCAAGCTGTTTAGAAAATACTGAGTCATTTGACTCTTCTTCTTTATGAAATCGTAAATTTTCCAGCAGCAGAATATCACTTTCGTCCATATTTTTTATCTCCTTATGTACGATTTCTCCTATGCACTCATTGACAAATCTAACCTTTGTTTTTCCCATTATTTCAGACAATCTCTTGGCTACTGGAGATAGCGAATAATGAGATTCATGCCCTTTTGGTCTGCCGAGATGTGATGCCAAGATCACCTTGGAGCCACGTTTGGTTAAATATTCTATGGTTGGAAGGGTCATTCGAATTCTATAGTCCTCGCCTACACAACAATTGTTAATACTTACATTAAAGTCGACTCTCACCAATATCTTCTTTCCCTTAAACTGATGACTATCGAAATCTGAGATAACCTTTAGCATATTTGATCTGGATGGTTATGGTTTGTGAAGTGGAAGAATAAACTTTATGTCTACGACCATGACGAGATTAATGAAAAGTATGATTCTTTTTAATATGATATTGTTATTTTTCTGCAAAGCAAAAGTATCTACGAAGAGGATTTAAAGACAAAAGTCAGATTAGAACAAGATCATTCTTCAGTTTCCAGCAGTTGCTCTTTTAGAGGAGTTATGCGTATAACAGCTGGACAGCCAAGCTTGCTGGAAGCCACTTTGAACCCATCTTTGGCAAGATCCAAGTTAGCAGATGTAACATATGCTTCAAATATTACCTGTCCTGGTTGGATTCTTGCGGCTAAGCCCGTAGCTTTACCAAATGCTCTTCTCATACCTTCCTGCAAACGATCTGCGCCGGCAGTAGCTATCATTTTGTTCTCTCTGAGAATAACATGCGGATATACTTTGAGGGTAGAAAAAAAAGTCGTCTCCCCTGCTTTTGCCATTATTTTATTGGCAGCCAGCCTTGCAGCTTCTAGAGCATTATGCCTTATCTGAATTTTAGCAGTAGCAAGTAATTCAACTTTATAGTCATAGTTACTTTTTGCCTGACCAGAGGAAAATCTTGCGATCTTTATTTGTGGTTTGCC
This sequence comes from Thermoproteota archaeon, assembly GCA_046731995.1. Classification (GTDB taxonomy): domain Archaea; phylum Thermoproteota; class Nitrososphaeria; order Nitrososphaerales; family Nitrososphaeraceae; genus JAFAQB01. The sequence continues at coordinate 3,206 of JBKPMB010000094.1, forward strand.
TGAAATATATTGTCGTCTCACATATGGCATACCACGGCATTCACGATAATTAACTCCCTTCATTAAATTTCACTATTATTTTGAATACTTAAATGAGGTCATATGCTCTGATTTAATTGTTATGTCCTCTCCATCAACACATTCTTTTTCTTCTGATAACAGTGATTTTCCGTATCTTATTGAAGCATTTATGGCTACTAGAGGATTAAAGATCGTTGTTGAGGAATCTAGGTTTCAGGATCAGCTGAGAAATAAAGGATTTGGAGAAAAGGAAGATTCCAAATATCTTCTAAAGCCATATGAGGCATTATACCTTGTATATACTAAACGTCTTATATTGAAAGGCAGGAGAAATAATCTTGATTTCGATTCCCTTATAGAACTCATATTAAAAGATGATAAAGACATTCTGACAAAATTTTTAATCTATCGTGACCTGAGAAGTAGAGGCTACATAGCAAGAGAAGGATTTGGATTTGGAGTAGATTTTAGAGTGTACGAAAGAGGTGATTTTGAAAAAAAGCCTTCAAAATATATTGTGTTTGGCCTCAACGAGGGCATTAATATGGAAGCTAATATCTTTTCAGACGTCATCGAACAAATAGGTAAAATGGGAAAGGAAGGCGTCATAGCAGTTGTAGAAAGAAGAGGTGGTGTTATCTATTACAAAGTAGCAAAAACACGTTTTATGGAAAAAAGGGGCTGTGACCAAAGATAATAGCGACAACATAAATCTTTAGGAATATAATATCTTCATGTGTACTTAATAATCGCGTATACAAGCCACGTCGTCAATGTTTGATTTCATTAGATTTTTATTGTGGCCACTGGTAGTTAGAAATACTATTACAGGATGATGACGATTATGATAGTCCCCCTATTATTCTGGCAACTTGTCAGAAAAATGTGAAGAGAATTTTGCCGGACTTCCGAATCCTGTATATTATATTTTTTGCTCCGGCCGGGATTTGAACCCGGGATCGTCGCCTTGAGAGGGCGAAATGCTTAGCCGGACTACACCACCGGAGCATACGATGATGCTGACTCGTTATAATCTTCATATAAAACTTGTGTCTTACTATATACAACCGTTGATTAATGTATCTTTTAAAGGAGTCAACTTGTTAGTTGATTAACTCATAGGATCATATACACTGCCAGTGAACTAACAAGCCATTATTTTGGTAAATAATTTTATGAACGGCTGCAAAACAAGCTGATAGATTATCAAACCTAGTATTGAGAGAGTAAACGATCTTTATAATGCGTTTATTAGAAATCATGAGAAAATGAACACATTTTATGAACAGCAATATGAGAATATGCAGAGACTCGATCAGAAATGGCTTGATGTTTTTTCAAAAGCTTGGGAACAAAAGCAAATTGAAAAGCCCTTAAACGGCCTTGATCTAGTTGCGGTTTTAGATTCCAATCCCAAGCTATAATTCGGGGAATCATGGGTTTATTCTGTACTTCTATATTTAAGAGTATAGCGGTTAGGTGGAATTTGGAATGGAATAGTATACAAGGGTGCTATTAACTCAATAAATGAATGATAGATTTGTGAATTTTGTCTAGTGCAGACAAGTTATCTTTTTTCTATACAAAATTGCAACAATAGAGGTGCCAATAGAATAGTAGTCTCCTAAGCTTCTTGGAAGTAAAGCGGGGGCCAACTAACGAGCAGGATTCATCGAGGCACCAGAGATAAATGACGAGAAGAATAGATCTAACCTCAGGAAAATATTGAAATTCTGGAGAACAGGCGACCATGTAGTTATTCCAGGCAATATTCAGCTATTCCAAGATTTTTTCTTTTCAACCACTTATTAGTAAACCTATATAAAATTTCTATTCGAGTATAAAAATATCTAATGCCCAATGAATAAAATTTAGAAATAGTACAATTTTATTAAAAAAATCGAATAAAAATAAGTTGTATATGTTATGTAAATATAATATATTAGATATTTCTTATATCATATGTAAGCGAAATCTCGGAATATTTTATAAGAATATCCAATAAGCGATATAAAACTGTAAGATGCGATACTTCAGATACAAAATATGAATGGAAGAATAGCTCTAGTTGCTGCAGTAGTGTTGGCCATGATTGCTGTGACCACTTGAAATTTGTATTGGATGGAATTAAGTATGAAACTGTCTGATCTGGTTTGAATCATGGACCAAATTAGTAATTATTTCGACATAGAGGGGATGAAGGCGAAAAAGTATGACTAACATGTAGTATGTAGTCTACGACTACATGGTGGGGGAAATCAAAAATTTCTTTCTGAACATGTAGTGGAACATACTAGAAGAATCCCCCTGGGTGGTATGCATGCTGTGTTTAAGGCTCATTTTTGATTGATTGGCCATTGGAATTCAGAGTTGCATGACGGGCATACAACTTTGTACTTGTTCATATATTAGACTTTAAATTTCTATGGTATTTGTATAATTTATTTGATAATACAAGTTTTCATTAGCCTGGTTCTTCCATTTTTGATCTAATACCTCTTCCCCCGCCCGGTTTTAGGTTCTGTTGTTTTTAATGACACTTTATATCCCAACTTCTTTAGATAGTAGCCTACGTTTGAGTGAAAGACTTTGATTACCTTTTTCTTTTACTGTATGCATAAAATAACGTGCAAAAGATAGGAGACAAAATAGTCTATAATACTATTGAAGAAATCCTA
>JBKPMB010000095.1:0-8646 GCA_046731995.1 Thermoproteota archaeon
AAGGAATCTTAATTATAGGTGGAGGTATTCGTACAGCCCAAACTGCAAAGGAAATAGCCGATGCTGGTGCCGATATTATTGTAATTGGTACAATTATTGAAAAAGAGGGAAAGTGGGAAAATATATTGTCTTCCATTATAAGTGCAATACGGAGGTAATGTGTTTAATGACAATGATTGTTGATGCAGAAGCTTGTTTAAATGGCATACCAATGCCACAGTATTATTTAAAGTATCATCATGGCATTTTAAAGACAGTACAAAGTAGCTTTGAGTTAGCCACTAAAGCGCGTAAATTGGGACTTGATATTTCGGACATTGTAGAACCAAAAATTGCCTATGATCTGGCAGACAGAGTTGCAAAAATGCATAATATTGATATTGCAGATAGATTGCGCACTTTGCTTTCACATACTTCTAAAGAAAAAGCTGCCCTTAAAATTGCTGAGGAGATTGCTATCGGAGAATATGGTACTGGCGATATACAAACCAGATTAAATAATGCTGTTCGTGTAAGTCTGGCTATCGTCACTGAAGGCGTAACAGTTGCTCCTCTTCAAGGAATTGCTGATGTGAGATTAAAGAATAATATCGACGGTACTCAATATCTTTCGATATCCTTTGCTGGTCCTATAAGATCTGCGGGAGGAACTGAGGCGGCACTTACAATGCTAATAGCAGATCATGCGAGAAGAGTAGTCGGTGTGGCTAAATACATTGCAAATTCATATGATGATGAAACAGGAAGATTCATTGAAGAGCTAAGGATATACGAACGGGAAGTTGGAAATTTTCAGTTTAAAGTGTTGGATGAGGATGTGACTAAATGCATAATGAATTTGCCAGTAGAGCTGGATGGTATGGACACAGATCCAGTTGAGGTTGCTGGTCATAGAGAGATGAAGAGGATTTCCACTAATAGAGTACGTGGTGGAGCACTGAGAGTGATGAATGATGGTTTAATAGGTAGAAGTAGAAAGTTGCTTAATCTTGTTGAAACATTAAAGCTAGATGGATGGGAATGGCTCAAGGAGCTCAAAGGAGCCGTTCAGACAGGCGATGATGATGCTGTACATCACAGGATGTCTGAAGTCATTACCGGTAGACCTGTGCTTTCTATGACAAAGAAAATTGGAGGATTCAGGTTAAGGTATGGTCGATGTTATAATACAGGATTTGCAACAGTTGGAATTCATCCGGCTATACCTATATTGCTAAACGATGCCATTGTAGTGGGAACACAAATTAAAATGGACATGCCCGGAAAGGCATCAACTATTGCACTTGTAGATAATATTGAGCCTCCAATTGTCAGGCTTTATGACGGAAGTGTATTACAGATATCAACAATAGAACAGGCTATAAGAATGCAATCGAGGATTGAAAAAATACTTTACCTAGGTGATATTTTAATAAGCTATGGTGATTTTCTCGAAAATAATGCTCATCTACCTCCTACCAGTTATGTAGAGGAAGTATGGGCTTTACAATTGCGTTCAAAATTATTGACGTTGCCTCTATCCTCTCTGACTCAGCTTTCAGAAAATGTAACTGGCGATAGATTAATTCAATTATCAAATGAACCTTTCATAACATTTCCAACAGTTGATGAAGCATTTATAATTACTAAATGGCTAAACATCCCGCTTCATCCAAAATATTCCTTCTACTGGGATTCAATTACTATAGATGAGATATTATTGCTAAAGAAAAAATTTGCTGAATATCAGCAAAGCTATCCTTCACTTAACAGCGTTGATGCCAATAGTACAGCTTCTCCTTCCTGTTTACTTAATGATGACCCAAGATTAAAAGACATTTTAGAACGATTAGGTGTTATTCATTCACTAGCAAACGAAAATAAGATTATTAAACTTGACAATCTTAACCAAGCGTGTTCTTTATCCAAATTGTTGGTTATTGAACAAGGAGCAGAAACAACAAAAGCATTGTTACCTGAATTTCAAGAGACGGGTATTAAAGCAAGAGATGCCATTGAATATATTTCGAAAACCTCTGGCATAGAGATCAAGCCAAAGTTTGCTTCATCGATCGCAGTAAGAGTTGGACGTCCTGAAAAGGCTGCAGAACGTAAAATGAAACCACCTGTTCATGTATTATTTCCTATTGGCTCAAGGGGGGGTGTCACACGAGATATATTGAAGGCAGCTAAGGACGAATCATTTTTTACTGAGCTTGCAAATAGGTTTTGCACTAATTGCAACCTTCCTTCTGTAGGAACGCATTGTCGTAATTGTGGAGATCTGACTCCTTTGCGCAATTTGTGTATAATTTGTAAAGATGAAATTGGTGACGACGTTAATAACAAACAATGCCGTAGATGTGGTAAAGAGGGTAAAACTTACTCGCCAATTAGTTATCCATTACAAGCAGTACTTGAAAAAGCCCATCAAAAACTTGACATCAAGGCTACTGAGCCATTTAAGGGCGTCAAGACCCTTATGAGCATGGACAAAGCAGCAGAGCCATTAGAAAAAGGGATTCTAAGACAAAAATATAGTCTGTATGTTTTCAAGGATGGTACCATCAGGTTCGATTCTACCAATGAACCCCTGACTCATTTCAAGCCCCAATGGGCAATGACAAGTATAGAGAAATTAAGAGAATTGGGTTATAATAGAGATTATCTTGGTATGGAACTGACGTCTGCCGATCAGCTGGTAGAGCTGTTGATGCAGGATGTAATAATACCCTTAGATGCCGCTAAACATTTACTTAATGTTGCCAAGTTTATCGATGAGGAGCTTGTAAAATTATATGGATTAGAACCTTTCTATAATGCATCCTCATTAGAAGACCTTGTAGGGCATCTAATAGTTGGACTTGCACCACATACGTCTGTGGGTATTATAGGGAGAATTATAGGTTTTACAGATTCGCAAGTCTGTCTTGCATCTCCTATATGGCATTCTGCAAAACGCAGAGATTGTGATGGTGATGCAGATTCTATAATTCTACTAATGGATGCATTCATAAATTTTGCTTATGGCTTTTTGCCAGATAAAATTGGAGGACTTATGGATGCTCCATTATTGATTCAGCCAATAGTATTACCGTATGAAGTGCAAAGACAGGCTCATAATATTGATGTAGTCCATGTTTATCCACTAGAATTTTATGAATCAACTTGGAAGCAGCTCAAAGCGGGAAGCTTAGTCGCTAAAATAGAACTCGTTAAAAATAGGATTGGAACTGAAAATCAATTTTTCGGCTACGCATTTACACATTATACGGGGTTGCTAACAACCAATGGCAAGCGAAGTGCCTATTCAAGACTCAATACCATGGAGGAAAAATTGGATATGCAGATATCTACTGCAAAACTAATCAATGCAGTGGATCCTGACGAAGTGGTATCCATGGTGCTTATGACCCACATTTTACCTGATATTATGGGTAATATGCGTTCATATTCTTCACAATCTTTTAGATGTAGTAAGTGTGGAGAAAAGTATCGTAGAATGCCCATTATGGGTAAGTGCATTGGATGCGAAAATGAACTTTTGCAAACAGTTACCAGAGGTTCTGTTGAAAAGTACATTGATATAGCATTGGATCTATGCAATAGATTCAAAGTCAATGATTATTTACGAAGCAGAGTTGAATCCCTGACAATGGAATTAAAGTTAATTTTCAAGGAGCAAAAGAAAGAACAGTCGACTTTGATCGAATTTATGAGTTAATTGGTTTTGTCCATACAACGATGTGTAAAAAATAATTAATACATATTAAATTGTGTCATAATACGCTTAAAACATGTTCTAGATCCCAGCAGTTCTCAATTGAATAAATTTAATTTTCTATAAGGAAAAGTATAACCAAATTGAGAGATAAGATATAGTGTGCAATAATATATATATTAAAATTGTCTATCTGAACTAACTGACAAGACATATATAATATACAAACAGCTACCACTTTTTGTCCGAATAGTAATTTTACCACGAAACACTGATGCCAAACGATATCACGTGAGTCTGATATTGAAAACCTCTTCCTTTACAGAACCATAGATATGAATACGTCTACTAGTTTCTGCCAGAAACCAGATTTATGTACTCATAAGCACCGATTGCACTATCAAATGCATACATAACTTTTTGGAATTGTTTTCTAAAGTCGATAACGTCTTTTGCTACTATATAAGGATCCTGCATGTCTGCTACTACACGTTTTATCAAACTGGCGATCTCAGTCATTTCGCTTTCCTTCATTCCTAACCTGGTTATTTCTGAAACGCCGATCCTTATTCCACTTGGATGCATATAATGCCGTCCGGCCTTGATGTCTCCAGGTAGCAGTTGTCTATTCAAAATTATGTTGGCCTTTTCGAGATTCCTTTCAATATTTCCACCGTCACCAAACTTTGAAACATCCACTGCCATTTGATGTGATGCAGTATAACCTCGTTTTTCACCCAATACCCCAAAACCATATTTTACTAGGTTTTCCGCAAGTGACTTGGCATTTTTAATCACTTGTTTTGCATACTGCTTTCCAAATTCTAATGATTCAGCTAGTGCGATAGCCTTTCCAGCAACATGATGTAGATGATGACTACTCGTATTACCTGGAAAAATCGCTTTCTTGATCGCATTTGCGTGTTTTTCCAATGATACGATAATTCCACCCTGCGGTCCCCACAGGGTTTTATGTGAGCTCATTGTCATGGAATCTGCTCCTTCTCCCAATGGATCCTGAAACTCTCCTCCAGCTATCAGCCCGGCGACATGAGCTCCATCATAATTAATATATATATTATGATCATGCATAAAATCAGACAATTCTTTTACTGGATGTGGAAAAAGGAATAAACTTCCTCCAAACATTGCTATCTTTGGCGCCTTGCCATCACGAATCATTTCTTCGATCCTTCTTTTTGTGACATCAACCTCTATTGTCATCTCTTCTTTTGAAAAAGGATAATGTTCAATATTCAATCCATGTACTAGACCAGCAGTGCCAAAGTGTTCTCTTTTTCCATGAGAAATATGTCCGCCGCTAGGGATAGAAGCAGCCATCATGTAATCACCAGGATTTGAAAAAGCAGCATAAATTGCAAGATTTGCAACTACCCCTGATGTAGCTCTACAATCAGCGAACTCTGCTCTGAAAAGTTTTTTCGCTAAATCATTACAAATTATCTCAACCTGATCTATATAAGTACAACCAGCGTAAACCCTCTCACCAGGCCATCCTTCTGCGTATCTATTGCCAAAGTCAGATAATATTGCCTCCCTTACAGCTGGACTTGGTATATTTTCACTTGCGATAAGTGGAATTGATTTATTGAACCACTCGTGATGTTCCTTCATTAACCTTAATACTTTATCGTAAAAATCTTTTGCACTCATTTAAATATAAGAATCTTCCCAGTTCTTCCTAATTTAAAATATCGCATAGCATAGTCATACACTTTGTAACTGAATCATTTTAATTTTCAGTTATACGAAAAATTAATAGCATGCATATGATGTGGACATCATTAGATATAAAATGGGAATCATTGGAGTAATATGGAGATGCCCACACTGTAACGTTGATGCTGGTGGTAGCATGGGTGAATTAAAAAATCATATAAAAAGTACTCATATCAAGGATGAAACTCATCGCGGTAATGACAATAATGTATAGTAAAAAGCATTGATAGCTTTAGCTTTAAAGACTGTCAATATATTAAAAGATATTTATAATACTGAACATATTACAGGTGTCTAAATCATGAATGATGCACAACAAAGAGTGATGTAATAAATATGCTTCATCCCCATTTGATTATTTGGCTATCAAATACCCATATTGCCAGGAATTTATGAATCTTCAATATAATTGCAATTTGTTTGCATGGTTAGGGGTATCCGGTTAGGATGTGGCAGAAATTATTCATAACCACATGCAACAGAAAGACAATTCTGATTTGTCATCCGATACGTAAGAACTTTCTGTATAGTGATCCGGTAACCTCTATTTTCATAATCTTGGTTAGAGATGTTTGACTACTTAGAAGACTCATTATTGCTAATTCATATCTTCATTTGTATATTATATCTTTATATGTAAATTGACTACTTTACTTTTTTGTGTCACTTTGATTCTTTGCCACGTTGTATATGTGCCATGATTATTGGCAAGTTTCTATAATTTCCTTACAATTGTTATAGTATTTACTAATGCTCTATACAGATGAAATGTCGTATAGAATATATCAGATTTGTTTGATAACATTGGGGTATATGTAGTATTAATCTTGTTAGTCATTATCTTATCCAAGTGTTTTAACAACTTTGAATTCGCAGTATTATATTAATAATTTAATAAACAGTAAATTTTAACAGAATTTTAATATAAAGATTTTTTCTAATTGATTGTGCATATTCTCTAGGCAAAGTTGATCTAGGTGTTAGGCCAATCATTTTATACACCGCTCTTTTTATTCTGCCTAACTATTTGCATTCCCATGGAAGCATATTGTGTTAAATGCAAATCAAAAAGATCAATGAATGATGAGAAAAAAGTCACAATGAAAAATGGAAAGCCTGCAACACAGGGGATCTGTTCTGTATGCGGGACAAAAATGTTCAAAATAGGCAAGTAATATATCTCTCTTACATTTTTCTTTTGACATACATTATCTTACTATCTTTACACCGCTATCTATTATGTCTATATCATAACATAAGCATAATATCCTACCATGAACTATTAGAATGATTGATTATAATTCGGAATCTTGTCAAACGATACGAGAACTTAATTGCAGTTGATGGACTAAATCTTGACATACATGAAAATGAGATTTTCGGGCTCCTAGGTTCAAATGGTGCTGGTAAAACAACTATAATACATATGCTTGCAACCTTGCTTAAGCCTACCTCTGGTACTGCTATTGTAAATGGTTATGATATTATAAAGGAGTCCTCTAAGGTAAGAACTAGCATAGGTATTGTATTTCAGGCTCCAAGCAGTGACGATATGCTCACAGGATATGAAAATTTAAAACTTAGTTCTTTATTATATGGTGTGCCTAGGCATAATAGAGAAAACCGTATAGCCGAGGTATTGGAACTAGTGGGGCTAACTGAAAGAAAGAACGATCAAGTCAAAAAATATTCTGGTGGCATGCGCAGAAGGTTAGAGATTGCAAGAGGTCTTATACATAAACCAAAAGTAATTTTCCTTGATGAGCCAACACTGGGCCTCGATCCAAGCAGCAGAGAATCAATGTGGAAATATATACGACAATTAGTAAAGGAGGAAAAGATTACTGTAATACTGACAACGCATTATATGGAAGAAGCAGACATATTATGTGATAGGATTGGAATTATAAGTAAAGGCAAAATAATTGCATTGGACACGCCCTCAAAACTAAAAGCTATGATTGGCGGTGATATTATAAAACTCAAAGCAAAACAAAATAATCCATCTAATATCGAAACACTAAAGCGTTTTACATTTGTACATAAAATTGAACATGTAAATGACGACACTTTTTTTACTTTATCTGTGGATAATGCTAACTACAATCTTCCAATTATTTTAGAACAGATTGATACCGAATCAGTGGAATATAAAACTGCCACATTAAATGATGTCTTCCTCCATTTCACAGGCAAGAATATCAAAGAACAACCAGAAGGAGGTTTTATGGAAAGATATGCTAAATATGACTAGAAGATGAATGTAGTTGCAATCTACAATGTAGTAGAATTTAGTTACAAGTTGCATGAATCAATAATACTACAAAAAATAATTGAAATTCGATATTGAGTCTATTTTTATGAAAATTCTTATTACGTAGCAATTAATATATCTAAACTATTTTTTACAATTGTTAGAAACTCTTATGAGAGGCTAGTTTAGTAATTGTAGTTTCACATCTTTTTCTGAAAAAATTACTGTACATTTAAAAGAGGTTACTCTACTGACTCTTTTAAGGGGCTATCGTCTAGCTTGGTCTAGGATACCATCTCCCATAAAAGAGGTATAAGCCTGGGGCGCTGGCGGTCGTGGGTTCAAATCCCACTGGCCCCATGTCAATATTGTCACTTTATTAGAACCCATTTTGATAATTAAATGAAATTTGCAATCAAATCCGATATAAAGACAAGTACTACTATTATCTTCACAAGTACAGCAGCACTAGAGCAAGAAGAATCAGAAGAACAAAGACCATATACTATGTTCAAATATTCTATTAGATCAGAACTAACACGAAAATATTATGAACGGCGACTACGAAAATTCTTTGACATTATACAATTTGAAGTTGAATTCATAACAATATTAAAGTGGCTAGTAGTGCTTATACGATAATAGCAGATTGAATATTAATAGAAGTTTTGATCTCATCGACAAGCAGGATATCATTATAAAATAAATTGAAAATCGTGCGTAATAAAAAAGTAACAGTTATTATAGTACAATGATCACTTCATCGATCGAATAATATGATCAAATAAGATGATCGAAAGTACGGCTCCTCATATATATCCGGTCAAATAAAACATTCTTATGAAATATAGAAGCAGAACTGACATAGTTGGGTTAATTCTAGAAGCAGCAAATGGTGGAGCTACAAAGACAAAAATAATGTACAAAGCATTTCTGTCGTATGCACAGCTGA
>JBKPMB010000096.1:0-3126 GCA_046731995.1 Thermoproteota archaeon
CAAAATCTATTACATATCTTCTAAATGCTTCCGCTTCTTCTATTGGATCCATTGATTTGCGTTGGATATTTTCTGTCAATTGTAGTTCGTACGCTTGCTTGTCTGAAATTTCTCGAATCCTGCAGGGCATAGAACGCCACCTAAGAGATCTACAAGCTTGAAATCTTCTATGTCCTGCTACTATTTCAAACCCATGGGCGATTGGGCGTATCAGAATGGGTTGCAGCAAGCCATGCTCCCTAATGCTATTTGCTAATGCATCATCATCAGGGCTGTTTTTCTGAAACTTGTCTCTAATAGCGAACTGTGATGGATGTATCATCTTTATTTCTATTTGCTCTACTATACTAGCATCGACAAATTCCATGAAACAAAATACTATATGCAGTACTTATAACTTACTCCCAGTTAGGAAGTAAAATACGTATGTTATTTATAGGAAATACACAAAGAGATGAGTAGATTCCTAATATATTTGCTAAGAGTTGTACTTTATACAGTTGATCATTCAATTGTATTTGACGTATTATTGGGTCTGAACTCCTGTAAAAAATACGATAAAACTCTCCATGTTTTTCAATGGCACGGTGATACGTATGATCTTCCTCGGCAGCTGATATCATTGTTAATAACAAAACCACACCCAGTACCAATGAAACAGGTACGACATCTGGAAATGTAACTGCACAGGTAGCACCACAAGGAACCTCACTCAATGCAAATTCTTCGAAAGGTAATACGACTATGAAACGCTGAATTCATAGGGCAGATAAATGCTATGAACCTGATCTAATATATAATATAAGAGGAAATTTTTTTGTTACGTAGTTTTATATATATTTAAACTGCATGACATAGTCGAAAATATTAGTCCTAATAGTTGATCTGTAATGAGTCGAAAGTTCTCTACAATTGACAAACAAATAACATTGGCCTTGATATCAATGCCCTCTTAGTTATTTAAATAACGTTAATACTGATTAATAGTGTTCTTGATTGCAAAGAATATTTACACGAGAAGAGCTTCAGAGATACTCTAAAAAGTTTCTCTGCGGCCTGTACATTATGGCCAATGGCGACGTGAACAATAGTGTAAGAGCTTTTGAGGTCTTTTTCAAAAATGTTAGTCCAGAAGCATATGAAAGGCCGTCTCTTGGATATCAAGCAACAAGCGAGATCGTCCAAAATCTCGTACAAAATGGGTATATTGAAAGAGATACTATAGAACTAATTAAATTAACCCAGAAAGGCTTGGATAAATGTAAAGAAGACTGTGGCTAATGATGGTGAGACAATGGCAAATACACACCTATAATTAGCACATGACTATTTGGACATGTTTGTTTCCAAGACTTTTGTCGTGTTATATACCACTTAATACGGCTTCTCCTCGCTGTCTAGTTCCTAGTTCATAGGCATCAGCGACATCCTTGATAAAGATCATACCATGCGCCTCCTTCCCAGGGTTTAAATTGTTTAATACATCCTCAACTATCTTGTTCATTGAAGAGTCAGGCACAATTGTTTCAACTTTTGTTCTCTTGACATACTCAGGGGTAACAGTTCTACCAGTCATGTATGATCGTACCATTTCCGGTATGGCTTGTCGTTTTGCTCTTCCAGCGCCATTTATGTCATAAAAGCTTATACCACCGACATTATGTTTCTTCAGAATTTCAGTAACTTGAGCAAGGTCATCTGTACGAATAAAGATCGATATTTCTTTCATATAGAACCATGTTAGCGCAATTAGATAAGGTTTTTTCTTTAATGAATAAATAAATAAATAAATAAATACTTAACAAAAAAGAACGCTAAAGAGTTTTAAGAGGTTCGCTTAGTAATCAGTTTAGAAAAGTTAGAATAGACCACTTTACATGCATCATTTAGGTCTGTAATATTTTTGCTTTCGTTATACAATTTAATACCTTGCGGGCTTATATGTTCTTTAAATATCTCTTCGCTGTATTCTTGCAACCATCTTTGTATCATTTCACCATTAACTTCCAAATGGAATTGAATCCCTACCGCACTGCCATATCGAAATGCCTGTGGGTACAATGTTGAAGAGGCTATGATATCAGCTGCCGGAGGAAGATCATACGTATCACCGTGCCATTGAAAAACATGGAGAGTTTTATGTTTAATACCCTCAAAAAGACTTTCAAGTCCATGGTCAGTAATATTCACGTTAAACCATCCGATCTCTTTTTTTGGACCTTTGTAAACCTTACCTCCAATGGCCTGTGCTATCAATTGTGACCCCAAACAAATTCCAAGAACAGGAACTTCATTTCTTATTGCGTTTCTTATTAGTTCCTGTTCTCTTCTAAGATAGCCTAGGTTATCATAAACTGCCATAGGGCCACCTAGAATTACTATTGCACTGTATTGATCCGGATTAATTGGGATTGAGTACTCTTGAGCCTTAATTTCTTCAATTTGGAAACCATCTGAGCGAAATAGGGGTTCTAATGTACCAAGGGTTTCTATGTCGATGTTTAGAATTGAAAGTATCTTTTTGCTCAATAGCACTACTATTGTTGATGATGTGGTTCATAATAAATAAAACATTATTTGTTGCATATATCGACATAAGAAAAGTCAAAACCTTAAATAACTACTGCAGCATATTTTTTGCTGCATTAGTCATCTATTCCCTTACTTCTTAATTCTTTTTCTTTTGCTTCCGTTTCTTGATGCTCTTTGAGCGAATCGATCGTATCAAATGTTTGTCCACATTCTTCACATAATATTAGTTCACTGGAGGACATATGATTACTGTACGTTTAAAGCCATATTTATTCCAAACAAGCCATCAAGAGCCCGCGCCCTTTACGGCAGTTTAGATTCCAACCATACGTCAAAGTCAATTGAATGATTGTGTAAATGTTAGAGATATCAAACTAGAATAGGTTGCGTTTTCCTCTTCGCCCATACTAATACAATCTCCTTATACCATAGTACCAGAAAAATGCAAATCTTAGCAAATATATTCAGCAATCTAGTCATCTATTTGTTTATTCCTGTAGTATGTGTTACCAAGTATACCTTTCCTATGTAAATAATCATTAGGATTTCTATATAAGTACAATCTATATAAGCAAAGTGTATCCTGTAGTCAGC
>JBKPMB010000097.1:0-13459 GCA_046731995.1 Thermoproteota archaeon
GATTGGACTTTACTTTCATTTGGCAATTCTAATAGAGTACTGCAAGAGCAATCATTAAAGGAATATGATGACATGCAACAAAATAAAATAAAAGAAAAGGAAATAATTATTAGAGAAATAAAGCCAACAACCCGGCGCAAAGGGCAAAGAATAGTAAAGAGCGATAAGAAATGAAAGACTGTTTATACGTAATCTCAAGATATTAATTTCCTTCTAATCCATCGTTTTGTACACCATAATTGTTAATTGGTTGCTAGCAACCAATTCTACTTTAAAAGTAAATAAGGTATAGAAAGGTCTAGCCTTGCATTTAAGTTATCATCACAGTTCATTTACAATGATAACACATTCTTGTGAAAATTTATTTGAATTTATCTGATATTATCAGAGCAGATAAAAGATGGTATACCTTTCCTTTCCACAGGCTCTATTTTTTACTAAATATTCTGTCGAAGTATTCAGATTGCTCCTGGCTAAGTCCACTTGCTTCACCTTCTGCAACATTAGCAAGATTCTTAGCTAGCTTCTTCTTGTATTCAATTTGCATTTGTCGTGCAATCTGTATTCTCTGTGCTTGAGGTGATCCTGCACCATGCATTGATTCAGTTAAATATCCAACAGCATTACGTCCTAGTGTCATGTTCTCAATCAATCTCATTATTCTTACCCTGTTTTCGGTAGAAACACCTTTTCTACCTTTAAGATATTTTTCCAATAATGGACCAGTTTCAGGGCTTCTGAAGTCCTTTTCAGATGGCATAGTAACCATTAACCCACCAGCAATATCTTGAGCTAATCTGCTAATCTCATATGGAAATCTTGTGACATTATGTTTACAAACATTTGCTAGCATATCATCATTTTGGTAATTGCCAGAAGCAGTTCTATGTGCTTGATATGATGATGCAATTCCTGCGGCAAATATTGTCTCATTTAGATGTGTCATCTCTACTAACTTGTCCTTAATATGAGATGCATTTGCTACTCCATTGTAGTCCGCAATTGCAGCAGCAGCTCCTATTAGGACATCTCCAAGACCTGTTTTACATACATAACTTCTTCTATGGTAACAAGTGAATCTTTCAATTAACATAGAGGCAAAATCATATTCCCCATCCATAAAAATAAGATTATTTGGTATGAATACGTTGTCAAAAATTATCATAGCCTCTTGTCCTGAGAATTTGGCATTTCCTGCATCCAAGTCTCCTTGTTCCATACTCCTTGTATCGCATGATTGTCTACCGTAAATATAAGTAATGCCTTTTGCATCTGCTGGTACTGCACCAACTAGGGCATAGTCTTTGTCTTCTGGTCTAAGCCTCATGGTTGGCATAACAATAATCCAATGGGAATTAATGCAGCCTGTCTGATGAGCTTTGGCACCTGTGATATATACACCATTTTCATCTCTCTTTACTATGTGAACAAACATATCTGGGTCGTCTTGCTGAGATGGCGAAAGACTGCGATCACCCTTTACATCAGTCATTGCACCGCCAATTACTAGGTTCTCTCTCTGAATCATCTTGATAAATTCAATCAGGCGTTTATGATAAATAGTCTCGTATTTTGTATCAATTTCAAATGTTGTAGAATATAATGAGTTTAGAGCGTCCATGCCTACACAACGTTGAAAACAGGTAGCAGTAAGTTGGCCAAGCTTTCTCTGCATCTTATTTTGGTTTACCAAGTCCATGGCATTATCTGCAATGTGTAGAAACCTATTTACTGTTATACCAGTTAGAGATGAGTGTGCAGAAGCAATCTCAGGTTCTTCATTTGCTATATCATATGTTTCTGCCACGGCGTTGATAGATGGACGAATCATGGGATGATCTACAGGTTCCTTTACTAAATCACCAAACAAATAGACAGTGAGATTTCTGCCTCTAAGGCTTTGAATATACTCTGCACCGTTCTTTATAGGCATAGTATATCTTCTATTATATTGCCAATCTTATTTATGTATTGTCAAGTCATTTAAATAAAATAACCTACATGTAAGCAATTTATGTTATCTATATATACCTTCGTAGCAACAATACGATCATAATAATAAAAAGCAATTATATTATTCTATAAGTGAAACCTTTTTTATAGTTTCGATATGGCTACAAGCATATAATATGACAAGAATTAATCTACGTGAGTTGATACGCAATTATCCAGATTTTCCAAAGCAAGGGATTCTGTTTAGAGACATTAATCCAGTTTTTCGCAGCAATGAAGCATTAAATTACATTTCAAATGAGTTTTATAGTAGATTCAACTCGGAGAAAATCGATTATATTGGGGGAATAGAATCGAGGGGATTTGTAATAGCCACTGCATTAGCGTCAAAGTTCAACAAAGGAGTGATTATGATCCGAAAGGCGAATAAGCTTCCCGGGCAGACTGTCAAGAAATCATATGATATTGAATATGGTAGTTCAATAATTGAACTTCAAGAAGATGCAATAAGACAGGGTCAGAATATTTTGATTGCAGATGATTTGATTGCAACAGGTGGTACGGCTATTGCTGCTGCCCAATTGGTTGAAGAATTGGGCGGTAAAGTTTCAGGTTTTGCTATCGTGATAGAATTGGCAAAGTTGGATGGAGCAGAGAAGTTAAGGAAGATGGGTTATCATGTCCATTCGTTAGTGGTGTATAATTAAACAATGGCTACAAAATTTACTGCAGATATCGGCATTATTGGAGGCACTGGAGTTTATGACACCGGACTATTTAGCGATAAAAGAGAAGTCAAAGTGTATACACCATTTGGTGATCCTTCTGACCTCATCACAATTGGAGAATATGCTGGTAAGAAAGTTGCATTCATCCCTAGACATGGAAAAGGTCATCGTATTCCTCCACACAAAATTAACAGTCGTGCAAATATATGGGCGTTAAAGGCGATAGGTGTGAAGAGAATTATTGCTCCGACTGCTGTAGGGAGCATGAGATACGACTACAATCCAGGAGACATTGCAATTCCAGATCAATTTGTTGATTTTACTAAAGGAAGAGAATACACATTTTATAATGGAGGAGAGGTTTGTCACATATCTGTTGCTGATCCATTCTGTTCGGAGCTTCACGATATTGTATCACACTATGGAAAAAAACTAAAGTATGATATTCATACTAAAGCAACGTATGTGTGTATAGAAGGACCAAGATTTTCAACAAGAGCAGAGTCCCATTTTTTTAGAGATGTTATGAAAGCAGATATCATCGGAATGACTATTATACCAGAATGTCCACTTGCTAGAGAAGCAGAACTCTGCTATGTATCAATCGCGACAATCACAGATTATGATGCATGGACAACCTCTTCGGTGACTTCTAAAGAAGTTATAGAATTGCTAAACAAAAATGTAGAGAAAATAAGAAGGCTAATTGCAGAACTGATACCAGTGATTTCTCTTGAAGATCTTAAATGTAATTGCAGGGATGCATTGAAAGGTGCAATTCTATGAATTATCCATTTTAGACATCTTTATTCCCTTTGGAAGGATTACATCACCTTCGATCAATTTGCGTTGGATAGTTACTTGTAATACCTCTGAATCCAACCCCATTTTTTTAATTTTTTCCAACGTCTTTTTTGCAATTTTGAGACTAATGTTATGGCCTCCTATCCTGCCAAATGCAATTGCTGTAAAATTAAATTTTTGATTGTTGATAATAAAGTAACCGGTTAACTTACTGGCAATTTCACTTCCCCTAGCGTTTGTCACAAATATAGTCACAATGCTGTTCTGATCTTGAATATTACCAAATGTCATTTTGCATTTGTCTCCTTATTTACATCTATGTTGCGATTCACATTGCTTTCGACTAGAAAACTCCACCAATCATCATCTATAATTTTATAATCTTTAACATCAACGTCATAAATTATATCATCTGCATCAGAAAATTTGAACTTTCCTTGCTTAATCAACTTAATTAACTTCCATCTATTTTTGCCATTTTTTTTCCTGCTTATTGCTACAGCCCATTTCTTATCCTCGTCAATTGTAGGCATGCCAATCTGATCAGATATATCCAAAATTCCTAGTCTCTTTTCTTCACAGAATATGTCTTTAGTAATTACACTACGCCATACATCTATTGCACCGACGGTCTTTGTATTTTCATTTATGTTAATTACACCAAAATATACAATCTTATCAGTGGTTTTCGAATCTGCGTTGGAAGTCATTTATTTTAAATATTTGACTCAAATGCCTTATTTTATCCTTGCATTATTATAAGGACCCTCCAATAACATACCGATGTTATCAACCTTTGTATTTTTTTTAAAAATTATATGGTCTTCTTCACATCTTCTTCTATACCGGTTAGTTACTGCAAATCTTGGATGAAGAGATTCGTACTCTGACTTTGTTATATCAATAATCATTCCTCTACTGACAAGTGATTTTGCTACCTTATCAGCGTCATCTATAGACCAATGCAGCATTTTAGATATCATTTCTGAATTTATCTTGCCTTTACAAACTATTAAAACAAATAATTTTGCCTCTTGGTTTGATATTCTTAGCTCTGATTCTAAAACCTCTTCAATATTGTTCATATTAACTGCCATCTACATACAGTATGATGTTTTTTCTTGTATTAAGCTTAGATCATATATTATATACTATAGATCATAACGCGTTGCATGATAACATGAATCTTCAATAGCAACATCTACTTTATCCCTCTTTTAGACGATAAAAAGATAATTAAATCAAATAAAAAAGATTTTGAAGTACAAGATAGTTTTAGTTTTTTTATATTGCATACATGATAAAGAAAACATATGAACACAATATGGAATACCCATATTCCAGTCATAAATTCAAAAATTAATTAACACAAGATAGAATAAATTAATTAATAAGTAAATTGTAATCATAAACTGTAATGATATAGATGCCTACAATATCTGATTCTGATGATTTTCAGAAATATATTTCTCGAACTAGTGGTTCGTCTAAGCGTTCAACTCATAGCAGAATCCTTGTGTTATGCATAGATAGGGATGACGATCTTGGTTCAAAGGGAGGAATAGAAACACCCATTGTAGGAAGAGATCTTTGCATTAAAGCAGGAACTAGATTAGCAATTGAAGATCCAGAAGATTCAGATGCTAATACAATTTTCGGGGCAGTCAAGATGTACGAGGAGCTCATAAGCAAAGGATATCAATCAGAGGTCGCTCTTGTTTCTGGCAAGTTTAATCGTGGAATTGAGGCTGATGAAAAAATTGGATTTGAGGTTCAGAATATCCTAACGTCATATAAGGCGGATGGAGCAGTGGTTGTTTCAGATGGCGAGGATGATGAGGCAGTGATTCCTGTTATTCAGACAATGGTTCCAATTATATCTATCCAACGTATTATTATCAAACATAGCCGAAGCGTGGAATATTCCTACGCCATCCTCGGTAGATATATCAAAATGCTGGTTTATGACTCGCGTTACTCAAAGTTCTTTTTAGGTGTCCCAGGTGCACTGTTAGTTGTAAGTGGCCTTGCCACAGTGTTTGGATTGACACGTGAAGCCATAGCATTAGCATTGAGCATTTTAGGAGGTGCTTTTATTATACGTGCATTTGATATAGACAAAGCAGTTGCATCTTTAGGCAGGCCGACTCCAACTGCATTTATTCGAATCTTCTCGACTTTTGCGGGTGTGCTAATTATCTTAGTATCTATAGCAAATGGAGTTTCAAGCATTCCAAGTGAAGCAATCGCACCAAATATGGGAGTAATAAATATAATAAAAGATAGGGTAATTGTAGGAAGTTTTGTTCATGGTACTATTACGCTGTTATGGATCGGTATTGCGACCATACTTGTAGGCACATTATTAAGCAACTGGTTTAAAGGGAGCGTTAGAGCCATGTCAGATATCCTACGTCTGGTAGTATTAGCATTGCTCTATTTTCCTATTTTACAATTTACTTCTGTCTTAACCGAACGTACTAGTCCATTTACTTTAATTTCATCGTTGCTTATAGGTTTGGCGATCACATTGATGGCTGCGACTTTCTTATTCCAATATTTTAGAAGCAGAAAAGGAGGAGAGGTACTAAAACACTAAAGAAGGCCATTTTATTTAGTTCCAATTTAAATTATTTCTTATACCAACAATAATAACAATAAAATCATCGTTTAGCCTGCAAAATTATGTATATAAATGGGAATACAAGGAATTGGCAGTACAGCGTTTGCAGAAACAATTCTTAAACATAGTGGGCTTTACAGCATTTATGAACGTAGATTAGAATCACAGATTCTAAATGATCCAGTTCCCAATCATATTGCAATAATCTTAGATGGTAATAGAAGATGGGCAAAGTATCATCTTGCGGCGATTAATAGTGGTCATTTCTTTGGCGCTGATAAAGCAGAAGAGCTTTTAAATTGGATTCACGATTTAGGCATCAGAATTACTACTTTATACGTTTTATCGACAGAGAACTTGGATAGAAAAGATGAGGAATTAGATAATATTTATAAGCTATTACACATAAAGCTTGAAAAGCTTTACAGAGATTCAAGAATACATAAACGACAAATGAAAATCAAGGCAATAGGGAACGTTATGCTTCTCCCTAGATCACTTCAGGAAGTTTTGACTAAGCTTGAAGAAGTAACAGCAGATTACAATTCTATGTTTCTTAACATAGCAATTGCATATGGAGGACAAAAAGAACTTGTTGATGCCATAAAAAAAATTGTGTCAATGGTTAAATCTGGAAAGATTAATGAAAACAATATTGACGAGAAATTAATTGAATCATGTCTATATACGTCCCACTTACCGCAAGCAGAACCTGATCTAATATTGAGAACATCTGGAGAAAAACGTCTCAGTGGTTTCCTAATATGGCAAAGTGCGTACAGTGAATTAGTATTTATGGACGTATTTTGGCCTGAATTCCGCAAGATCGATCTAATGCGTGCGATCAGAACTTACCAATGCAGAAAGAGAAGATTTGGAAAATAAATGATAGTGTAATATATGATTGTTAAACGACTTTATATAAGATCAATTGAATGAATATAAATGCCACAGCATGGAGATTATGACCAAGACTCAAATAAATGGTATTGTGAGTATTGGATGTCTTTACAAGAATGGAACCAGGTTCATTACTATTCACCTTCAAACACAATAGCAGAAGAAAAAGAAGACAATGATAATAATTGAGAAATACGGAGAGGGATATGAGAGCAAACAAATAGGCCCCTATACGGGGTTACGCAAATTGACTCATTTGGGATGATGACATGATATAAATATGATAGACGAGAGGTCTTCAGGAGCAGTCATATTTTCAAATAATAAAGAACTGAATAAATCAGAATTTTTATTGTTGCATTATGCATCAGGTCATTGGGATTTTCCAAAGGGTAATATAGAAGATGGAGAGGATGAAGTACAAGCTGCATATCGTGAAATATTTGAAGAAACTGGTATTCAGAATGTCCATTTTGTGGAAGGCTTTAGGAAAAAGATACAATACTATTATAGACGCGGAGATATATTAATTCAAAAGGAAGTTATTTTCTATTTAGCTATAACAAACACAAAAGAGATCACATTATCTAATGAACACATTGGCTATGCGTGGAAGGATTATATGGAGGCAATGAATCAATTGACTTACAAAAGTGCACAAGACCTCCTAAAAGAAGTCAAAATGTTTTTGGAAACTAATGCCATTAATAATGGATACTAAATACTGGAAATCTCATGTTGTATTTGCTTGACAATATTTACAGGGTCGGTAGATCTAATTATTAGACTGCCAACTATAAAATAATCGGTACCATTTTTTGCTGCCTGTCGTATATTACCTCCTTGCGGTCCAAATCCGGGCGAATATATAGGAACTTGCTTTTGGCCAGATATTTCTTTCAGCACATTTATTTGTGTAGCGCCAACCACAATGCCATCTACTTGGCATTCATAGGCATATTCAAGAAATAGATTATACATTCTAATGTTGCGATTTATAATATGTATGTTAAAACCATTTTTTGCTCCTGGATGACTCATGTAGATTAATGCGATAACGCCAGCGTGATTTTTATGAGCCTGATCTACTGCGACTTGTAATGCTTCTTTACCCATAAATGGGTTAACTATTACTGCATCAAAACCCATTTTTAATAGATAGTCGATAGCAACTTCGTTAGTTCTAGGGATATCGTTCAACTTAATGTCTGCAATAGACTGGAGGTGACAGGAATGGATCACATCATTTATTTCTGATATTTGGGAAATAGACAAAGGCAAGATTAAGTGGAAATTGATCTTGATTGCACAGATATATTTTTCAAGCATGATTATTATCGCCTTAACAAACTCTAGTAGATCGGTTCTAAATAAGGGATCGAGTGCTAGAACGACCTTGCTTCTTTTATTATAAGAGCAAATATCAATCCTTTCTCTAAATGAAGACAATTTATTAGTGGAGTCCTATAAGAGGATGGTTATTAAAAAGCTTAATCAGTTTGAGATAGATGTGGCCATGCTCATCTATTCTATTAGAGAAAGATGGCTGATCTATTCTTTGACTAGAGAATTTCAAAAATGGATCTTTAGGTTCATTCTCAAGCACGGTATAATAAAAATAAGAAAGTGTCTCTGACTCACCTATATACATAGCGGCCCCCATTACAAATTTTGCGCTATTGTTGATATTCGCTTTAAAGAGAAAAAGCGGTAGCGGAGGCTCATCATAAATTGTCTTGTAAGCAGCAACTTTCGCTAGACTAGACAGGTCCTTTAATTCCACTATTATGAATCCGGATTTCTTATCCACCCTAGCAGTTTTGGTAAAATATGGGGGAAATTTATTAACCTTAATGATTGGCGAATAAACAAAAGTTGGATTGGCCACTGAATCAACTACTACAACTTCTTCAATGCCGCCAGTAATTCGATAAGCAAGGTATTGGCCATCTGTGTGACACAGACTTTTTACGAAGTAAATAATTGGCCTACCATCTATAAAATCAGTTTGAACTGCAAAGATATGTTCTTTATTTAAAGTTAGTGAAAAAATTGGTAGTGGAGCACGTTCCAGAGCACAAACTAGCCTACCAAAATCTTTCATGCCAGACACCTCAATATAATGTGGAGATTTGGGTCTCAATTTGTAATAATTTTTAATAGGTGTGCTATTAAACTCATCTGCTTTGTACACCCATTTTAGCCAGGTAGTTTGTTACTTCAATATTTTATATGTCATATGCTAATCTTTGCTATTTTTAGATTGAGCAACTCATGACTTACATCCTCAACACGGCGATAATAAAATAATTGCAAAAGTTGTCAAGAATATTGAAAATATATACATCTATATAGGCATGTCGAAGGTATAGATCTGCTTCTAGAATGAAGAATCTCTCCGATCAATTACATCATTTACATCTGCACCAGTTCCGATTAATGTTACTTTCTTTCCTGTTTCTTGTTCTATATTTTCTATAAACTTTCTGGGTTCTGTTTGTAACTTTGTGAATTCTTTCATGCCAGCACTTTCAGGGAATATCACGTCAAGTTTAGTAACTGCCAGCTGCGTCGCACTATTCAATGAAATTGCTTTTTTTGCAAAATCCATATTAAAAGGTGAGGCTCTTCTCTGTCTTCCAGTTACGCTTCCGAATTCAGACCAACCACGCCTACGTGCCTCTTCTATACTAATTTCATTTTGCAATGGACCTCCACCTACTCTTGTCACATATGCCTTGAAAACAACAATAACGTCATCAACCCTTTTTGGGCCAATGCCAACATCAGAGCATATAGCCGATGCACAGACATCCTTTGATGTAACATAAGGATACTCTCCATGAAATAAGGATAGAAATGTTCCTTGTGTACCTTCAACAATTACATTTTCCCTATTATCTAAAGCATAATTAATAGAATTGCTGACGTCTTCCACATAAAACAATAATTCCGGAACCTCCCTCGCAACTTTCAAAACACGTAGTGCTCTATCTGCATTTGCAGGACCAGTACCGGTTCCTGTAGTGCCTATCTTGCCCTTAAGATGATCTTCTGAATTATCCCTTTCAATATGGATTTTTTCTATAATGCCACAATGTGGGTCGACAAAAGTTCTATCATGGGTATTAAACATTTTAATTTCGTTTAACAAGATTTCTTTATCAATTAAAACTCCGGCGCCTATCAATAGTCTTGTTAATGGATTTACAACCGCGCTAGACAACATTCGTAATTTATAAGTTTTATTTTCAAAAGTGAATGTATGGCCAGCATTAGGACCTACTCCACCTCTAACTGCAATTGAAGGATTATCTTTTCTAGCGAGATATGCGATAATCTTTCCTTTTCCCTCATCTCCAAAGAATCCTCCAATTGCTACTGTGCATGGCATATACGAACTAGTTCAAAGCTGCTACTGCTATTAAAGTATGATTTTAATGTTAGCAAACCATATTTAGTATATTTAAATAAAGGCAAATGACTTAGGACCCTCCAATGGAAGCAGATTCAAGGATGGCAGGAAACATTATTCAAATTCTGGCCGATTTACCAGAATTTCTACGAAAATCAATGATTCGAAGTAGGCTACTTGAGTTCTATTCAATGGCAGATGCAGATAAACATGTAACAATATCTTCGTCTTTAGAAGCACTACCTTCCTTAGGAAGTGTAAAATTACAACAACTAATGAAGACATGGTTAGAAGTTCTATTAGAATTTCAAGGGTCACAAATAACTGATATGTTTAGACTATACTGTGAGGAGATCTTAAATCACCAGCCAATTATCAAAAATTTAGATGTTGAATCTCTTATAGATGTCTTTTTATCACTTCAAGAATGGGAAAAGGAAAGATTAGCCGATTGCTTAAAGGAGGTAATTCTCTGTTTTCCTAACAAAACAGAAATATTAAGCGTCATTCCCCAACCTCTATTAAAATTATTAGAAATAGAGTGACATTACTTGTCATCTGGTTTCCTGTCAGGATTCTTTTGCAATTCTCCTTCTGATTTCTCCAATCCAAAGAACATTCTTTCGTATTTACGAAGTGCTTTTCTATGTTCTGGTAAAGACATATCTAGCCTCATCTCATTCATGACCATTACTGCGTAAGTTGTCCATTCTTTCAAGCAATCAGGACAAGATGGATATTTTAGAGCTGCAGGGTCATCGATTGCATTTTCTTCAAATGTTTTTCCACACTTTATACAGGTTTTAACCATTTCGTTTATGTGTATTGCTATGTTATTATTTTATTGTTTATCACAAGATTAGTATTATTTACCATTATAGATGGCCATAGAAAATATAACTATGGGCCATGATAAAAGTACATATATATATCTACAAATTAAAATCATGAATTCTGACTGTCCTTTATATGATAGGTTCATTTAGGCTATCGTGAAGGTCTCTATCTTTATATCAGATTATAATCGTCTGCATCATCTGAAAGTACAAATTTTAGATTACGGTACTGTTTTTTATTCAAACACTTGATGATAACAGTTTGTTACTTCACCTAATGTGAGATCACCATCGGCTGCAGCAGCAGTTAGACACTTTGAGAACTTCTTTAAATCCTTTGCAAACGTACCATCAGTATCTCCTGTGGTCCCGCTTGAATCACCAGGATTTGCACTAGGGGAATTTGAAGAAATAGAGTCTCCACCGCTTGGCTGTGCCATTGTATTTGTTGTTGTATCATCTACTGCCTTCTTCACAGCATGCACCGTACCTGCAAAACCACTCACATATATAATCGATGATGCTATAGCAATGGTAAAGATAGCCACCACTGTTATGCTAGAGAACATAATACCATTGATGACAATACTATGGCTTTAAGAAGTATGAAAATAACTAAGCTCCATTAAGCACTTAACATTTGTATGATATATACTTCTGCTAGCTAGTAGGAGTTAAATAACTACTAAAAATAAATTGGTTCTATATATACGGAAAAACAATCAAAATATTTGTTATTAATGGGGAATAATGGATACAAGATGAAATACGACAAGTGAGTTTGAAAATGTATAGAAATATAAGTAAATATATCTGCGCCCGAAATGAGGAGGTTGGAGAGCCATTGACTCCGCTTTATAACACGCTGTTTACACCAGTCAGACGGTTATCAACTGCAAAAATCCGTATAGTTAACATTATCCTATAGTGAACTTAGCAATGAAGAACGCAGACTGTAGAAAAGCATCTGGCTCTCTATGCTTAAGAATACATTGTGACATACCATTCAATGTTTTTTTAGTATTTTGTACAGATTGATTTGTTTTCTAACTATTAGCATACAGTACCTCTTTATTGCTATCATCATTGCTGTCTGCTATGTTTTGATCTATCCTTTGCCTTCTCTTTTTATTATGACGTAATTTTCTTACTTCTTCAAGTATTTCTCTTAACCTTTCTTCGGAAAGCTTTGATATTCTTTCATCACATTCTAAACCTTTTGCATCAAGAACTTGTTCAGTTAAATTGACAATTTCATCTTTATGTTGACTTTCTTCTTTTGTTAGCATATTGTTGCTCATAAAGCGCATAAATGCAAAGTTGCTCAATGTTGTGTTATTGTATTGCTGCCAACTGTTAATAAAGTATTCTTATTTGTTTTGGTTTATTATTCGATCATTTTTCCTAAATCCTAGAAGCAGTAACGCTTCTAGGAATACTATCTTTTATAATTTAATTAGTTATATAGAATGATTTATCGGTGACCACTAGGTTACTATGGCATCTGCTTCAATCTCCACTAATATTTCAGGAGAGATCAAATGACTTCTACCAAAGTGCACGCAGGACGAATTTCTTTGAAAAATTCTAAATGAGCTTGTCCAATTTTTTCCCAATAGATAATGTTAGTGGTATATATCCTAGTTCGAACATATCTGTTAGGCTAGCATCCACTCTTTGCAAGGCTGTTTGGATATTTATTATAATTTGAATGGACTGCATGTATGGATTGCCTATTCCAACAACACTACCTGATTTATCAGTGGCAGTTGTACCAGACACATAAACATAAGGTCCAATCCTTACTATCCTTGAGTAACCAAATATTTGTTCCCATGGTGTTTCTGTAGAAATATTTTTTCTTGACACAGTCATCGATTATATAAGTAAATTAATAAAAACACTTTTGTTTTCTTACTATATCGAAACTCTTTGGATATAGTATCTTTATCATCAGAAGTGCAAACAGTATAAGTATTATAGCAGATAATGGCTCAAAAAATCCTTCTGCAATCAAACTATAGCCAAAAAATGCAAAAACATGATAAAGACCATGTATCAGAATAAATATAGTCAACGTTACTGTAATTAGTCTTATTCGTAGTTTATTACCAGTCTTTATTCTTATGCTAATATATATCGGAATTATTGCAGCGCTGAAAATAGCAATAGTGCTGATGAGATGGAGAAAATTAGCCTG
>JBKPMB010000098.1:0-3006 GCA_046731995.1 Thermoproteota archaeon
TCGAATAGCGGAACCTTATAGACAGCAGAAATGCTAATAGCAATTACAGCTGAACCGGATATGAATTCATTTATTCTCCCAACTGCACTTCTTTTATCGCCTCTTACTGTATTTGGAAAATATGTTACTCTTTGTTATCAAACATATTATCTCTAAATAAGTCATAGTCTATTTGTTACGATTTCTACCTCAATCACGAGCCTACTTTTGTATCCATAGACTAAGCTCATAATTTTGATTTGTGATTGTGGTATGTCAAAATTTTATTTGGGTTGAGTCGTGGTAATACATTACTGGCATCAATGGACACTTGCAGACTTTTCTTTAATACCAGTTACTCTGAACTTATATTGATCGTTGTAAATATCTTGATAAAATAAAGCATAACTCTTCGCAGCATCATGAGTTGCAAAAATTTGTCTCAATCCTTCAATTGCAGTTTTATTTCCATATACATCTATAATTTCTATAACGTAGTAGTTTGGCAGTTTTTTTAGATATTTTATTGTTAGGAAGATGTTAAACAATAAAAACGATATTACAGCTATGACAATTATTGCCATTTCAAATCCCTTTGCAAGGTTGACAATGTTTATAACAAGATAGTCATGTAACCATCTATATACAATACCAAAGACTTTAGCAAATATTGTAATTAGTAATTCAAATAACGTCATCATCACGATGCCATCTATTAGACTTTATTGTATATATTGGATCCCGGTTAGATTGGCATTGTTTAGTATGACTCATGCTACCCCGATAGATTTTGCTCATCATTTACTGCAGATTGGAAAAATGAGAATAAATAGTACTTGGATATGTATTATTATGTAGACTGACGAACTTCAAAGGGTCATAGACTCGCATCTTAAAGTCACAGGAGATAATGGCAAATTTAGAATAACAGTAGCCAAAGAAGGAATGATATGGAATAGCAAGAAGAACGAACAAAATGAAAAACAAGAACAATCTGTGTCTTCTTTAGAAGATATTTCTTCTCATATTGGCAAAACACTTGAATTTGAAAGTCTACAGAAGTATGTTTTGAAGATTGAGAACGACGATAAAAATGATAGTGTAAAAATAGAGATACAAGATAGCATTAACAGGTTTAATTTAGAATTCGTCGCACCTCGTATAGATAGAAACAAAGATGATATTCTTCTAGGCCAAGGTGTAAAAGGTATGATGGCTAAGGGGCCAGAGCTGAGGATGGAAATAGTTTCATTACCGTCGCATGAAGAAGATTCCATCATAAGGATGAGAATATACAAAGGAAAGAAGAATGTATTCAAAGATGATATACTCATAAAGAATAGTGATGCTCAAAGACTCAGGAGATACATTAAAGAGAACTTCGTAGCAGCGAGAAAATGAGACAACTCGATACAGACATGGAGATATGTGAATAACTGATGCAAATAAAGAGGGGTAAAAAAAGATGAATGCTAACCACAATGAGAATAAGCAATTTCTCCTGAATCAAATAGTGCGGTTCGGAATATTTTTAGGTATCAGTCTTACAATCTCTGTTTTAGTCCCATTTCCTATATCACTAGTTGCTATAATAGTAGTATTCAGTTTGATTAATCTCCTCTATATGAGAAGGAGGATGGTAAAAAGAATGGGCATGGGAATGAGAGGAGGAATCTCCGGTTCAACCTCATCTTCATCTTTAATGTTTGGAGACACTTTAAAATATTATTGTATGAGTTGTGGAACACAACACACACAAGCTTCTTGTCCCAAATGCTGTTCAAAGATGAAGAGAGTTGGATCTTAATTTAAATACAAAACTCTAGTAAACCCTATTCCTCTATTTCGCTCTACATTCTTCTTATAACATAATCTGATATTCTATAGTTGCTTTCTAAGCGTGTTGAGAAAGCTTATAATCTGATGGACATCCAAATTATGTGTCATGAATATCATATCAAATATTACCAAATATTACCAAAAATACTTTTGTATTCTTTAGATATACGAAAATTCCTCAACTATATACCCCACGCTCTAGTATCTTATGTAACAGTTTCTATGCCAACAAACCATAGATAGAATACTGACTCAACTCATGCGAATTGCATATCGTCATCAATAAATGAATTACAAGACTGCATTACGATTCGACCAGGTCCCTAAAGTATATAAACAAACCTCTAAATGTATCACGAGATAATTTTATTTTTATACAATCATCATTGTAACTTGATTATCTCATCAAGTTCCAGTTGCTGACAGCATGTAGTATTTACTGATATTTCCAGATTCAAATTGTCCAGTAGATATTTGAGTTTGAAATAATTTGTTTAAAAACTGTAGAAAACTAGGTAGATTTAGAATTTCTTTGTAATACATGTGGGAAGGAATTTGACGACCGACTTAAAGGAGTACGATATTCAAGCTCCATTAAGGGACTGCTATTCTTTTGCTCAGATGATTGTTGTAAAAACTATCTTAACGGGCCTGGAAAATGGCTTAGAAAATCTACTCCGTTATTGATAGTATCCTTAACTATCAGTCCTCGTCTACAAATACTACATACGATAATGTGTTCATCTCTAGATGCCATACAATAACAACACCGGAAGCATCTTATGTTAACGTTATTGTGAATTACACA
This sequence comes from Thermoproteota archaeon, assembly GCA_046731995.1. GTDB lineage: Archaea > Thermoproteota > Nitrososphaeria > Nitrososphaerales > Nitrososphaeraceae > JAFAQB01. Next base: position 2,627 of record JBKPMB010000098.1, read on the forward strand.
TTCTAGTTGCTAATCCTATTACAGTCCACCGACGAACATGATATCAACATGTACTGTTTTTTACTGCTTAATGACACTAACGAAATGTATATCAAGTATAAATAACTTCATTTCGTCTATATTTTATGGTGAATATAGGAAATAGGCAAAAGAAAAGTACTAATTGCTAGTTGTTGATGGGCAGACTAAATGAAAATGTTGCTCCTTTACCATTAGTATTATTCTCAGCCCAAATATTACCCCCATGAGCTTCCACGATACTCTTTGAGATAAATAAACCTAAGCCGGTTCCTGTAACTGAGCTTGTAGTAAACTTTGTGAATAATCTAGGGAATATCTCAGGATCTATTCCTTCACCTGTATCCTTCACGCTAACTATG
>JBKPMB010000099.1:0-7257 GCA_046731995.1 Thermoproteota archaeon
ATCAGAACTGTTTTCATAGTTGCTGATTTCATCTAACCTATCGTCTAAGAGATAATTATACTTTTTAAATTCAAAACATATTATATCAATCATCCTATTTTTGGTTGTTAATTCGAGATATGGCCATATAAAATATATAAAAATACATCTAACTTAATAGTTCCTATAATTTAAGAAGTTATTGTATCTATGAAGGCGTGTTATACGGAAATTAACTAATATGCGGATCACCTTTCACTACTTTTCGTGGGATCTTAAACTGTGGTTGCCTTGGATCATAACTGCACTCTGGTGTTCACAGAACAAAATATAGTAATGATGTATTAAAACTTCTAGTAGAAAATATGTATTCAAATTACAGATTAATTATTTCATGTGTTATTGAATCGCTGTGACGTTATTGTATTACTGTTCCAGTGTTAGGATGTAAAAACAGTTTAGGTGCATTATTATTATGAAGATTATTTGTATCGCCAATAGTAGTGACAGTACTATTAGCAGATGTAGAAAAATCAAACATATTAATAATAGACCCTGCTTTGGAATCAAATGATTGATTGCCAATACGTCCCAATCCCCAATTATCTTCTATAAATCGAATTATAGATGTCTGGTCCATTATAGAATGGTCAACGTGGTTTACTTTAGCATATGGTGATATTACCAAGAAAGGAAAGCGAGGTCCATACCCACAGCGATCCTGATAAGCACCTGCAGGAGCATGTCCACACAGACCATCTTTTCCCAACAACGCATCATTCTTTGGGTCGTTAGATTGACTGACTATAGGAGGCATAACATGATCATACCATCCATCTGAATCATCGTAAGCAATAATTACTGCTGTATTATTCCAATCAGGGAGCTGTTGTAGACGACTTATTGTTTCTACTATGAAATTCTGTTCGTCTAAAGGATCAGAGTATCCGGCATGTCCATCTTGAAATGCAGGCGCATTAAGAAAACTAACAGAAGGCAAGCTGCCCGATTCTGCAGCATTCCAAAAATCAGAAACATCGTATTGGTGGTTTGCTTGGTCAGTACGACCAATATTATTTATCGATTTTGGAGGCAAGTGATCTGGATTTGCTGTTGTTTTGTAGTATTGAAATGGTTCGTGATGTGGTAGGTAATCTGTTATTAGGCTATCATTGTAATTTTTATGTGCAGATCCACAAATTGGACTTCCGTTGGCAGCTCTGCTAGTAGGTTTGAATCCTCCTTCAAACCAGCCCAAGTGATATTTTTACGATTCAATAGGTCTCCTATGTTAGTACCTTGCAAGGAAGCTTTAGGAAATATCTTTGTAGTAGAATTGAAGCAATTGTCATAGATTGGATTTGCATCAGATACTAGAGTACCATTGTATACAAACCAGAGAGTAGTTGATCCATGTGTCAAGTTCAGATAGGATGGTGTTGCGCCATGTGTTTGTCCAGAAATCAGATTAATGGTACCTGGTGTTGATGAACCAAATGCAGATCCAAAAAAGTTATCGCTCATTGCAAAATTCTGGGCATAATTCCATAACGCTGTCACCGTATTGCCATCAAAGTAGCCCATTGTTATAGAAGGGTTACAACCTTTAGAAACTAAATTGGTCTGTACAAATTTATCCATCAAACCTCCGTTGTATGCTTCCTGTAGTCTAGTATAGGAGTGATCATTGTCACATGTTGACGCGTTAGATCGCGGTATCCTAAATGGGTTTACAAGGTTAGGGTTATGTGTTAATAATCCTGCTGATAAAAGACCATTTACAGAAGGCGTATCTGGTTTAGGCGTAAATAATGGTTCACCCGATCCACTATTATTATTAGCTGCTATTGGATAGGTTGCAAAATAATGATCAAATGAAACATTCTCTTGGAAAATAACTACAAGATGCCTTATCGGAGTTGTAGTAGTGGTAGTAATACCATTTGTTACGCCTTGGGCAATTGCAATAGTATTGATTTGCAAAAGAGATGTGGTAGAGAATATTAGTAGTAGCAAAAGTGCAAAACATGTTAGTAAATTCCTTATCAAGATCGATAATTAACTTAACTGATATGGAGAAGTATTTAACTATTCAAATATATGATATAATAAGAGAGTAGACCTAAATTAAGAATCTATAGATGAATCAGAACATTTGCAAAATCTATCTATCTTTTTGCCGGGTAGAACTAGTGTGGTAAAAATATCAGCCACACAGCCAATCAGTGTAAGAAAAATACAACATCAATATAAAAAAAGGATACCAGGAGCAAAAAGATGAATCTCAGTTTTTCACACAGTGAGTAGTTTTTTCAGATCAGGGTTTCTCCAACTTAGCTTAAATACATATTCTGATGACGCGATAATAATCTAGTTCGCGAAGCGTGTAGATGCTATATAAATTGAGCGTAAAGTCTAAGGTATCAAGCCAGTTATATGGCTAAATTTCTAGCTACTAACGTGTCCCAAAATATGGGAAAAGAAATAAAATGTAACATAATTTTGGAAAAATCCATATGCTTATATATAACGTATTTGTATAATCTTACTAGAAGAAAATTGTACATTATTATACCATACATAAGAAAGAGGTTGTATAGACATCTTTAGAAGATCTATTAAAAATAAGATTAGTTTCAGCCATAACAACATTAATCATAATAGACAAAGGCATTTTTCAATATATGGTTCACTCTTGCTTTGTATATCATCGTTGTTGCTATATACTCATCTTGATCGTTTGATTGGCAATAATGAAACAATTCCTAAGTGTCGTTGTACAAGAGCAATAGAAAAAAAGCAACTTCAATTTTTTCTAAGAGGTTTGTAAGTTTGACTTTAGTCAATAAAACTAGTACTAATAATAATAATAAAAATCACGACAATAATCCAAATTCATCCTCTATACTAATAGTTGACGATGAAATTGATATACTCTCAGTAATTAGGCAACAACTTCAAAAATATGGCTTCAATACATGTTGCTTTACAAAACCAGGTATTGCATTAGAACACTATAAGACAAGCTCAAATACTCATCATATGGTTATTTCGGATTTGCAAATGCCAACGATGAATGGATTTGAGTTTATAAGAAAAGTCAAGGAAATAGACTCCAATGTCAAAGTATTTTTGACGACTTGTTTTGAAATCGGTGATTTGCAAGTGCAAAACAACTCGTTATCTACAAAGTCAATAATAGATGAATTTATACTAAAGCCATTTTCAATTGAAAAATTGCTTATACTAATTAACAAGCATATATATGGATAGAATTAAACTCCCAATTCCAATAATCATTTGTAAAATTGATTTTGTAAAACTGACTTAAGTTCTAACACTTTTAATTTATATGATTCGAAAGAATAAAATACATAAATTAATAAATAAATAAAAACAAACCAAAGTTTCGCTAACATAAATTATTGGAAGTTTATATTCATTAAAGGAGCATTATTATCACCACAGCATAATACAATGACACTGATGTGGCGTTGCTTTCCTATCCTCCTCTCTTTTCTTTTGCAGTAGCTTTTTGGTGGTTCTGTTATAGAACTGTCCAACCCAATGCAAAAAAGCCTCGATTTCTTTTGATATTACCAATAATAAGAGGAGCTATGAATCTGCAATCAGTATTATCTCTGGCTTTGCTGCAGATCATAAATGGCTCATCATTATTACTATTGCGGACTTAAGCATAGAAAAAAATTGATGACCAAAGAAAAAGAGTACATAGGAGGAAGAGCAGAAGAAGAAGGAGGATTGAGTATATAGGACAACTAATACACGTATAGCAAGCTTGCACTTATTCTTTGTACTTATCTCATCACAATAGCGATAGCCTTTTTTGTTAGCATTCAAGTTGCATCCATTTTCCCAATAATTATAGTTCCAGCTGTGGCAATGTTAGCTATAGTTCTAAGAAAAAGAGCAGGAAACAGCCATAGTAGATCTTTAATTAGTACAGAGAGCAGGAGAGATGACAAACAAAGAACTGTAATGATTATTATTGTTGTGCTTGTTGTACTTGTTTTCGTAGTCGTTAAGATTAAGATAAAAGATTATAAACAAATATTTTTTGTTGTTATTTAAATTCTTCTTCTAGCATCTTTTTTTTCTTGGTTATTTGAAATAAGCTATCAGTTTTTTTAATTGCATCATTTCTAGGGCGTTTGTAAATCATTGATTGTATCAGCAAATGATTTTCCGGAATTACCATGCCAGTTTGATCATCAGAATATGAAATCTTAACAATATCGTCTTGAACTCTAAGTACTTCTTGATGGATATGTACCATATTTGTGTCACCGTGTTGAAAGCCAAGATCCATAGCTTTTTTCCTAATTACGGCGGTTCCTTTAGCAGAATTCAATATAGCGACCCCAAATTCATTACGAAATGATTCTATTATTTGATCTTTGTTTGGGGCCTTTCCATCGAATCGGATCACCATTTGATGTAAATGCATCATTCTAGAAGGAACCTTGTAAGCGTCTACATACAGGTTTGCGGTGGGAATAAAATCTTTAACATCGTCTTGATGATGAGGGTTTTTATCCCATTCAATAGAATCTCTTACTTCTTTTGAATCTTCAAGATCAGCCCATCTCCTAATAAGGGTAACATCATATCTTCTTATTTGGTCCCCAAACCTTTCAATTAAAGGCTGCATTATTCTTCCCATGCCAGAAACATTGCAACTGCCTTGAATAACAAAAGCTTTGCCAGCTGCCTTATCATAATTGACTCTTGAATTGTGGATCATATCAGCTACGGAGTATTCACCATGTCTATCCTCTCCGCCTTGAAAGATGGCGGCTTTCTTCATAGGTTCATACAAATTTTTTTTATTATTAAATCCGCCACCTTCTTTTGCGGCATCCACCACAAGATCGCTTTTCTGAACAGCTTCTGAAATTGTTCCTGCTGTATTGTAGCCTTTCTCTTTGAATTGCCCCACCATTTTTTCATTTTGGACGTAAATATCAAAGTTATTTTCTAATGCCTCTTTGGTTCTGTCATCTGCAGTGTATTTCGCAATACCGATAAACTGAATTTCTTTATCTGCTGAAAGCGAGGTAGCAAGTCTACGGCCAATATTGCCATAACCGTTTATGAATACCTTAACCAACCTTATCCCTAGAGGTAAATCAACTCGACAATAGATTCAGTATTTTATATATATGTATCCTTTGCCATAGTAGTGTTCATCTTCTACTAATAAGAGCAATGTATGTATATGTGATTAGAATTTCTTGGTATAATAATACAATAATATTTGTATAGTCCCGAATTATATATAAATAACGGATATTTATCGCGTCTACCTAATGTACTTATCATAATTGTTTTATGATTGGGTAATCTACACGAAGGATAATACAGTGCACATATAAATAAGATTAATATTTATTCAGATCATGAAGTTTGTAATTATAGCTCGGCCCATAGAATATTATGTGGATGTTGTTTTTTACAAATTTATCGTAAAAAGTGTGTTATAGTGCCATATGAAAGTGCTTATCATAGATAATTATGATTCATTCGTATACAATATTGCGCAGTTATTAGGTGAGCTTAAAACTCAGCCAATCGTCATTAGGAATGACAAAATAAAGTTAAAAGATATTAAACGAATGAATCCTGACGCAATAATTATATCTCCAGGACCAGGCAACCCTGCGGATCGTAAATATTTCGGAATTTGTACTGATATAATAACAGATCTTGGATCTACGATACCCATCCTTGGAATTTGCCTTGGCCATCAAGGAATAGTCAATGCTTTCGGAGGCAAGGTAATTAATGCCAAATTAGTACGGCATGGGAAAACAAGCACTATTGAACACAAGTCTCATATGTTGTTTGAAAGTGTGAATAACCCCTTCAAGGCTACGCGTTATCATTCTCTAGTTGCAGATTCAAATAAAATTCCGTCATGTCTTGATGTGACCGCAAAGGCTCTTGATGATGGTGAAATAATGGCAGTTAGACACAGAAAATATCTGATAGAAGGTGTACAGTTTCATCCAGAATCCGTTTTGACTGCAGAAGGACCTAAGATACTTAGCAACTTTGTGTCTATGGTGAAAAGGTGAGTGTCTAGTGGCAATTCTGCTGACTTGGGACCAGTAATTCGCAAGCTGATTTCTAGAACAAATCTATCACAGGATGAAATTCATGAGTCAGTAGATCTGATACTTGAAGGAAAAGCTTCTGACGCTGCTATTGCGTCATTTTTGGTAGCATTAACTATGAAAGGAGAGACAGCAGAAGAAATTTGGACAATTCTTCAAACTGTAAAGGAACATGCGATAAAAATAACACCCAATATCAGCGGAAATTTAATTGACACATGTGGAACAGGAGGAGATACAATTAGATCGTTTAATATAAGCACAGCTGCAGCAATTGTTGCATCCTCTGCTGGGTGTAAAGTAGCAAAACACGGAAACAGATCTTTTTCCGGATTCTGCGGTAGTGCTGACTTTCTAGAATATGTTGGTTTAGATCTAAATTCCACTCCTGCAACTGTGTCTGAAGCGATTGAACAGACCGGCATAGGGTTTCTTTACTCTCCCAAATTTCATCCTACGATGAAAAGTGCTGCCTCTGCAAGGAAAACAATTGGCATAAGAAGTGTATTCAATATTGTTGGTCCATTAAGCAACCCTTGTACTAATTTATGTGGCCAAGTTATAGGGGTTTTCGAGCCTTCACTACTTGATACTATCACTAACGCAATGCAAAAAGGCGCTGATGACGATGGAAATGAGGTTATGATAGTGCATGCTTACGACGGCTTCGATGAGTTATCTAATACATGCGAAAATGATATTGTATGGATTATAGGTAAGCAGGTAAAAAGAATACGACTTCATCCAAAGGTTGTAAATCTGCAAGTTGCTAAACCAGAGCAATTAGTTGTACATTCTAAAGAAGATTCTATCAGAGACACTTTACAAGTAATATATGGTATCGCTTCCCAAGAAAAAGAGGATATTGTAGTCTTAAATGCCTCTGCCGCACTTGTGATCGGAAAGGTTGCAAGGGACTTCAAGGAAGGAGTTCAAATAGCGAGATCGGCAATAAAAGAAGGCAAGTCACAGAGGAAATTATTGCAGCTAATTCAGTCATGTGGAAATAGAGAGAAATTAGAGTATGCGGAAAAAAAATTTGTCAACTTCTAGTAGTTTGAACAATTTTTTCAATTAATATTGTTGTTTGTGTTTCTGCCTTTAGACCCATATACATTCCCTAAATGTAATTGCATTTAGA
>JBKPMB010000100.1:0-5249 GCA_046731995.1 Thermoproteota archaeon
TTTGTGTCATCTACTTCCTTTACGAATCCTTTTTCATTTATACAAGCTAAAAGAGGAATTCCGCCATCTTCTTTACCTATGATTCTAACAATCTTGCGTGGCTCTAGTAAAGTTACACTTGTTATGTCATCATCATTATCATAATTGCAATTGTCTTTCGAAAGTACGACTGAATTAGCGTTAACTGAATGTAATCTATATCCCGAATGTACGATGCCTGTCCTTTCTAATTCCTGTAATGCAGAAGCTTCTCCTAATTTATCAATTATGCTGCTGATTACAAACTTGTGTTTGTGTGTCTCAGCACGTTCATCTAAAACAAGATATCGTCTTTTGAGCAGTAAGCGTCTGATATTGGCATAGTCAACAGGCAAATTGCCATGAGAAGCTTGTTTAGAATCTTCACGATAAAATCTACAATCAAAAGAAGATTCACCTTCTCTATCACATACGGGACAGAATGCAGGCTTTTGTGCATGTGGCTTTCCTCCACATAAAGTCTCATAAGCAAACTTTCTATCGATCTTAACCTTGTTTATCCATTCTTCACTTAAAGGAGGACGTGGAATGTAGGCGTTATTATAGAATACTACTGAACCAAACAAATACCTATTCCAATTATTCTCATCACCTGTATACCGATAGTTTGCCAAAAGGAGATTTGTGACTAGCTGCCACTTATCCATCCCGCTGCTTTGAGCTTTATCTATGTCATTTGTCTTCCAATCTATCAAACCATACATAGCGTCGTCGAATTCAAATATGGCATCAATTCTCCCCTCTTGTACTTGTTTTACGTTGGTTATTGTGATCTCTGTCACAGCTCGTTTTGGTCGTTCGTATTTTTTCATTATTCGTTTTGCAAGTCCGAACAAAAGTCCATAACACCGATCCTGTACTTCATACTCGAATGTATCTAGAACTGAAGTCTTCCCTTCCATTCTAGTCTTTTCTTTTGCATTAGTTATTGCTGTTTCAACAATGCTTTGTGAATCTTTATCTATTGATTTTGCAATATGCTCAAAATCAAATTCAGTCTTTCCTTGCTGCCAGTTGTCTAAGATTGTTGTAGGTGCAGCCAAGCTGATTACGTCATGAACCGTATTAGCCACTAGATAATCTCGCTCTCCTCCAACTACACCAAATGGGTAACTCATTTTAAATAAATAAGGGCATACACATGTAGTTGCAATTTCTTTAGATTGCACTAGATGAGTCTTTGTACTAGACATTGTCTTGTAAAGATCTCTTACAAGTAGACTATTACTCCTCATTTGCAAAGCTCCTCCTATCAGCCAAGAAATCACTACGTCTTTTGGTAACCGATTCCATCCAAGAACAATTCACTATAGTTGCAGGCGTTATTACAGCAGGATTTGATAGTTGACCAATGATGTCGTGATGGTAATCCATTGCAGATAGTATTCCTGCATCTATCCGGGTGTTGGAGTTACTGAAGTTTGTATTTGTATCCATTTTCTTTCCATCATCTCCTTACTTCACGTTGAACTCCAAACCGAGGGGGAAGCAGGTATATGCCGTATAGTACCTAATAAAGTACTATAGTGAGCTAGTAACACCTTAGCCAACAAATCCATACATCTCTATTCCAGGGATAATTAAATCACAATTTTCACAGTAATAGCGGATTCTATCTGAGTCATATATTTTAACCATTGTGTCAAAACAGTCTGGACAGTCTACTGTATGCTCTTCAATTTGTTCATAAGGGCTCTCAGGATTTTGAGCTATTTGCAGATTATCTGCTTTAGTGAAAGTTTTTGTCTCTTGAGTTAATAGTGTACCTTTCAATTGCGAACAACATACAGAGAAGAACATATATAAGTTATATGCCATTACTATTATTACTAATTAGATTCTAATGAGCAAGATTACTAATAATAATATTATAACCTCGCTTCAAATTCTTCGTGTTCATGTTGCACCAGTAGGATTTGAGGTAGATAGAATCGTCCTGCCTGCCATCAACATGAAGGCCGATAGAGTATGGCTAATTGTTCACGCTGGAGCTAAGGCCGACAAAGGGGATAAATTCGTCAAAGCTATACAATCAAAGTTAAAAGATGCAAGAATTGAGTGTTTAAAAGCACCAGCAGATAGAATTGATCTCTTCGACATATTGAGAGCTTTAAGAACAATAATTCTAAAGGAAAAAGGAAATTCAATTTTAGTAAATGTATCTGTTGGTAGTAAGATACAGGCTATTGCTTCTATGATGGCGTGTATGATGTTCAAAGATATCGCTATGATAAAGCCTTACTATGTAGTACCTGAAAGATACAATAGCTCTCAAGAGGATAAGGAGGAGACTGAGGGTGTGAAAGATATCATCGGTCTTCCAGAATACAAAATCGAAATTCCTAGCGATAAGCTCATAAGGTGTTTGGGCTTGATAGATGAGAGAGCTGGGGGTAAGATTAGTAAACGTGAGCTCAAAGACCTAGCAATAGAGAATAATCTTATCCATGTGGATGATAAAAAAATTAGTAGTGATCAAGCTGCTTATATGGCATTGAACAAAAATCTTATAGAGCCCTTACTTGGCTGGAAATTTATAACAGAAAGTAAAGTTGGGTCTCATCATATTATTTCATTAACTGAGGATGGAAGACACGCATTAAAATTTCTTAATACCAGACCATAAGTACTAGTTTTAGCACTGAAGACAAGCAGTTTTTGTTTGCGCAACTAGTTTTGTAATTAAACTTTAGCATACTGGGTTTGTTAATATATTACGACAATATAACAGGTGATAAGAGTGAAAAAACTTTTTATCAAATTTGTTGCCTGCAACCAACATGCAATTTGAGGAAGAAGGCGAGGAACCTAAAATAACATTTGAGATGTCTACTAAAGGTTCGGCAGTCGCAGAACTGAGAGAAGAAGATATTAAGGAACAAATAGAGAGTATGTTATGATTAATACAATTTGAGCATGAATAATCTAAATGAATATTGCAAACGAAAATCCGCTTATGGGTTTTTGTCATCAGTATCATGTTATAGTTAGCCAATTAAACTATGAACGTCATAAAAGATATCATGGCGAAAGTAATTCATCAATAAGGTCCATTTTGCGTTAGATGCTATCATTCTAAAAAGTCAGATGTAATAGCAAACTGTTAAAGCAAATATCGCAATATATACACTTCAAGGTCGATAAAAAACAAGATGGCAAAGAAAAGGACGTCTAAAGCAACAACAAGAACAAGAACAAGAAACAATGTTTCCACATCCTCAAGGCAAAAAGGAAAAGGAAAAAGACTTACATCTGCTCAGAAACTTACCTTGCACTTAAATGAGGCTTTAGCCATAGAAAATGCAGCAATACAAAGACTGCAATCACGAATAAAACAGACTAAAATGGAAAATGTAAAACAACGACTTCAAACGCACTTAGAAGAGACAAAAAAACAGCAGGATAGATTAAAACAATTGATAGCCGGTCTTGGTAATGGTCAAAAAAGCTCTGCTACAAAGGATAAAGCACAATTGCCAATTCCTACTCCTCCTAGATCATTAACAAACATATTCGGAAGAATGATGACCTCTGCAGAGTCAGAGCTCATAGCAACTAAAGAGGATGCAATAGTAGAGAATGCTGAGATTATACTCTATGATATGCTTACACATTTAGCAGAGAGGATGAATGCAGCTAATGCAATAGCTATTCTGTCAGAAAGCTTATCGGAAGAAAGATCTATGGCTGATTGGATTAAAACAAATACGCCTGATATGGTTGCGCAACTTTGGCCTGAGATTGAGGCTTCTATTGCTGTGGAAGAGTAGAATAACAAAACTCCCCCTCTATGTGTTTAGTCAGCCTCTTTTAAAATCAAGTTTCTCTACGCACCTTTTTTATTGTTGAAGCAGATATGCATCAGTAAATCTTTCTTGTTCATATCGTTGGTCAACCTGATATTGTTCTTCATCTGACACTTCTTCCTGTTCTTGATTATTAGACATAGTTTTACGTGATACTGTGTTAAATTTTCTCTGCTTTTTAGGTCAGCCTCAGTTTATCATCATCACCTCCTCCTTCCTCTAATGGTAATGCAGGTAGCGAAGATGGCATAGTTTCTGCAGATTGTTTAGCAACATTTTCATTAACTACTTTACAAAGAATCTGGTCTATTATGTCATTGTAGAGTTTTTCTGCTTCCTCTAGCATTATATCTTTGTAGTACTCAATCATATAGTTATCATATGGCAGTGGTGGTAGTACTACTGCTTGTCTACTAGCATTTAATAGATTGCTATTGTGGTCTTTGCTTCTTATTGATGATGACAATGAACTTTTATCATTGTTATGATAGACCAAAGCAGAGTATTTCTCTGGGTCATTTCTCATAGATTCAATAACAGAGATAATGGCTACCTTCAAAAACGTCCTTTTGTTTGACAGCAAGTCAGATATTTTATCCTCAATACTCTTTATGACTTCGAAATATTCTTCGTCATTGTTTTTATAGTTATACACAAATGCCTGTACTTTTGCTGTTTGCTGTCGTAAACCCTCTAGTAATGCTGCCTCTATTCTACATTCTGATTTAATAGTCTCTAAGCTTTCTTCCTTGTCTCTCATCTGACCGTTTAGATATTGAACCTCTATAGATTTATTTGTGATAATAGTTTCCAAGAAATTATTTTGCTTTTGTAGCTCTTCGTATCTATGCTCGACTGATGGTAAATAATTATTTGCAATCCTCAACAAGTTAATTACCTGCGATACACCCATTTTTGCAGCCTTGCTTCTTTGCACAGATTAACAAAATATGGAGTATTGCCTTGAAATTCCAAATATATCTTGGTAATATTGTCAAGACCGACTAGCTTCAAATATTCTCCATAATATGCTGTTGCCTGGGCCTGTCCCAAGTTAAAGTCGATGGTAACTTCTAATAGTGTCTTTCCTTTGAAGAATAACTCGTAAGCTTGTACAGCTAATGATTTGTGCGCTTGTCTTTCTTTTTCTTGATATGCCTTATCTATAACTGGTTTAATGTCTCTAGGAGATATTCTTGCTATTCTTGCTATTTCGCTGTATTTCTTGTTCTGATTAAAATAAAGGTCTATGATACGTTCTTCTCTTTCCTCCCTAGTTAATACTCCATTTGAGTCTATATCTGATGTCATGTATTTCTGCAAGTCTTTATAATAAATGAGTATAAAATAAAAATACGACATTTACGACATTGTTACCATTCTTTATCTTATACTACCATCTAG
>JBKPMB010000101.1:0-4170 GCA_046731995.1 Thermoproteota archaeon
AAAGAATGAGCATCGCTGCCCAAGTGAAACTTTACTCCTCTTTTTTTTAAGATCGGTATCCAGTCTGAAGGGGGTCTATAATACTTTGCATTAATCTCTACTATTTTTTTGTTTTCTACTATCAAATTAGCTAGTTCATCAACTTCGCTGTGTTGCAGTGTGAATGTTGGCTCTGGTGCAATATGGCCTATGACATTTACATGTGGATTTTCGATTGCCTTTTTAAGTGCGTTAATCCAAACTTGCTTGTCATTGTAAATGTTGTGAAAACTGGCTATTAGAAAGTGATTTCTGCTGTATTGTTCAGGACAATTAATAGAACCATCTTTAAGTATCTTTGCCTCAAACCCAGAAATAACTTTTAAATCATCCTTGTCACAGTTCCTTTTAGATCTTTCTATTTCTTCTAGATATTTTGGAATCCATTCTGAGGTCCTTCTAACATGTTCGGTAAAAGCCAAAGTTTGTAGCCCAATTCTTTTTGCATATTTTAAGACATTTTGAACTGTAAGATCAGGCGCGGAGTGATCATTATAATTACAATGTACATGATAATCCTCTTTAACATTCAATTGCTGCAATATATATCGAAAACTTTCGTTATATGGATTCCAATTAGCAGTGAAAGAATGTTTTTATATGCGTTAAGTCCCACTAATTGAAGCAAGCACTGGTTATGTCATTTGCATAGAGCCATGTTACCGATATCATCTTCTTCTCAATCTTCATCTGTAATAATTCCCGGCGCTTCCGGTCCTTCTGGAATAAATACTATAAAGTCACTGAAAATGGCAAACTTTAAAGGAAAAATTATCGCTACTGATTCTAGCACTTTATCTGCGGGTTTCTTTATGGCTGACAGTAGTGAAGTTCTGCCTGAAGCCAACCATTCCGCATATATTGATAGACTCTTTGAAATCATAAAAAATCACGATGTGAAGGTCTTAATGCCTGCCTCCGGCTTTGATATTTATCCGTACAGCGAAAATCGTCAGAGGCTGACAGAAATTGGAGCTTGTGCCGTTGTAAGCGACAGAAATACTTTGGAAATGTGTAGGGATAAAACGTTAACTTATCAGAGCCTTTCTTCTAATGGCAAATTTAACGTCCCTTTTACCACTACAAACCCTGACAAGATTAGATCATTTCCTGTTATTGCAAAACCACAATTTGGAAAAGGAAGTCGGGATATCTTGAAGATTGATGATGAATCTGATCTTGAATATATATCATCAAAGTTTGATAGCATGATATTTCAAGAATTTTTACCTGGAACTGAATACACTATAGATGTACTTTCTGATCTGGATAAAAAGCCATTGATGGCAGTACCTAGGGTTAGGATCCAAACAAAAGCAGGTATATCTACCAAAGGGAAAATTATACGAGATACAGACATAGAGACAAACTGTATGAAAATTGCAGAACATCTTGGTATAAGAGGACCTTGCTGCATTCAAATGAAAGAGTCATCAGAAGGTGTAATTAAACTGATAGAAGTTAATCCCAGATTAGGCGGCGGAACGATATTTACAGCTTTGGCAGGAGCTAACTTTCCTGCAATGATACTTGATATGGTAAATGGAAAAGAAATATCCCAACTCCCAAATGTTTCAGAGATTACTGTTATTAGGTATTTTGAAGAAATTGTAATAAGAAATGAGGAAAGACTCTCTCATGAAACTGCTGCTGAATCCAATGTACTGTCGAAGATGTATTCTCTTGGATAGATTTATCACAAGGGATTTGATTGATATGTAATGTAATGGCAATGCGGCACGGCCAATAACCGGTAATTTTCATAATTATCATCGAGAATGCCAATACCATGCCAATTCCAACAGCAACTGCATCCCATCTTCTCGTCTTTTTAGTTTTATTTTCCATGTTATTTTTTAATTGGTATGCTCCCCCTTATTTTTTACTAGTTCGTCTAATTCTTCTCTCTTTATTTATCATTGCATATTTCTCTATTCTGTCTATCTCCATGCTTCTTTTCTAATTGTTATTGCTGCATAAATTACCAACCAACTTATTACAAATGTTGATAGAAATGTCATGATTGGGCGATATATCCAAAATCTGTAACCAGGATGTCGTAATCTGACATCTATGCCATAAAGCATACCTGAATACATTGCCCCTACAAGATACATTGAGGCTGTAAAAATATCGCCTGCAAGTGGGAGAAATATTAGTGCTTTTATTATAATAAAAGGACGAAGCAGCTTTAAACTAAGTTGTATGTAATATACTATCGCTAAACCCAATGGTCGTCTCCAAAATATTCCGCCTGTCGCAAATAAACTTCTGATAAAGCTCTTTCGCCAACGAATTTGCTGCCTTAAAAGTGAAGGTAAAGTAGTAGGTACCCCTGCATTTACCCTTATGCTTGGGCTATATACTAACTTCCATGCCGAGCGCAGATTTTTCTTTGGATTCTTCACATCAGGATCAGAAGAAGATTTCATTGTATTGATATCATCTTTTCCGGTTTGCAAAAGTGTAGGTATATTGTTATTATTATTGGCATTGTCTTCATTATTATTAGCAGTTGATAAGTTGCTATTTTTCCATACATCAGATGGCTTTGCTCCAAGTACGTATGCAGTTAAACGTCTATCCGTGCAAAATTTAAAATTCTCCATTCCTAAGAATCTATCATGTGCCCATGCGTGAATATAGGGTAAGATGGCTTCTCTTCTAAATATGGACAGAGCACCGGAGCAGCACGTAAGAGATGAAAACGAGGTTTCTGCTCCTTTGAGAATTCTGAACTGTCCATCGAACCATACATCTTCTATCTTCTCAAGTAAATTACCTTTCTCAGCATTTCGAATTCTCGCATGACCAGTTACAGCGCCTATTCTTCTATCAGATTTGAAAATCTTTACTGCTTTTTCAACTGCATCACTGTATATATCGCAATCACTATCCATAAGTAGGAAGATATCGCCCTTGGCGATCTGGCAACCAGCTTCAACTGCTTGCTTTTTGCCTATGCTTTTAGATAAATGAATAATTTTTATATTTGGTCCTTCCCTTCGCATCTCATCTAAAATCTCAGATGTCTTATCTGTACTGCCATCGTTGATAATGATAATTTCCTTTTTTGAGTAAGTTGAATTAACACATGATTGCACACAGTTTCTGATATTATCTTCCTCATTTTTTACTGGTACTATCATTGAAACAAGGGGTTTGTTATCCTCCGAGAGAACTATATCCTTGGCATCAAGATAAGGATCTCTAAACCTAAGAAAGGCATTAAAGAAGTAATAAAAAATAATAAGGCTTGTTAAGAAACTATAGAATCCAACTGTAAAATCTACTATGAATAAAAGCAAGTAAAGTTTAATCGCAAGTACACTGCCTATTCCAGCTAGAATAAAATACCTTACCAACCATCTCTTTTTATCCATTTCTACGAATCGATTAATTTTTTGCTGATGCTGAAAAGTCAAAAATACAATCTACCCCCAAGTAGATAAATGGTTATTGATCTAATGTTTATCATCATCATCCCTGCATTCTATCGGACTATATATTATAACAATTCGTTCTTATTAATATTATATTTCGAACAATGAAACTAAATTTTGTATTTGAAAAATAGTACAAGAAATATAGTAGCATAAGAAATAAAATATATAATTAATAACAGCTATTACATATATATCTGCTGTGTGCACAAAAATAGTAGCAACTTTTTAATACAGCATGTACAACATATAATCAGGGTACTTTCTCTACTTATGAGCATATTTATTTTATATATACATAGGAGCAAAACATTATATCTATGAATTCCCAAGCATCCCATTCTACCTCTTCTTCCATTTCAGGCCAATCATCTACAGATGTGAAGTCGTCATTTTCAAAATATGAGAGAGTTAATAATCCGATAGTCTCAGAGTTCATCTCATCAGTACCAACTAGCTTTGTAGATATAGTCAATCGCATGTCGCATATGTATATATACGATAACTACCATGCAAATGATTCTATCTTAAACAACAGAATCAAGTTACAAAAATTCATCAGAAAATTCCATTTAGATGCAGATACAATGACTGATAATGTAAATAACAAAATTGCGTTATTAAATGACCCGGGAACAAAGTTATTCGTTTCTATACATCAACCTAATCTCTTCGCATATAGCGGTGT
>JBKPMB010000102.1:0-2208 GCA_046731995.1 Thermoproteota archaeon
GCCTCGGCTTTTTTTCCTGGACCCCAAACAAAGTGATAATGCTCACCATCAGAGAGCATGTGCTTACCTATTACCTGGCTATTTCTTGGAAAGTCTGGATCTATTGGCATATCTATCTAACATTAATCGAGTAATATGTTATTTAAACCATATGCGAAAGGACATAGAATAGAACTCAGTATATGCTGATAAACAGCCTTATAATCGGCTTGACGATGCTTTATATTCATACGCCGGTTCTATGATATTTTTTCAAATAATATATTTAACTCGTCGTTTTCTAGTTTTGCTTTGACAAGCTTCATACCCATCGTTGCTACTGGCAGTGGAATGACATTGACTAGCTGACCCGTAGGGTTTTTCACCTTTATGGAAAGCTGATCGCCGTGTCTTTCTATATCGAAATTGTCCTTGTCCGTGAATGGAACTTTCATCGACATTACCAGCGAAGAACCTTCAGTTTTAAACGTAATTGGTTTTCCGCGGTACAATACGTCGCCTGGATTATCATTTCTAAATAAGAGTTCCGCATTTGTCCGTAACATATCAAGACCACGCAATTCGTTAGGATAAAGTTCAACCTCCTTTACGGGAACAGGATAAAAATTTATCTTTGCTTCTTCCAGCTTTGTTCTTTGAAAATCCGCCCACTTTAAATAATACTTATCAGGACTATCGGACGGCATTACTTTATTAATAACAGCAAGATCGACGTTTATGCCATAAAGCGAGGCTGAAATAAAAGCTCTTTTTGCATTCTCAATACTAAATGTATCAGGATTTGCAACCAGTCTTAGACTAGTGATATCCGGATTTCTTATAACGTTTGAGAGACTTTCAAGCCTGTCTAAAAATTCTCCATTGTATTGAATGTTTCTTGAATGATTAGAGCTCGAAAACAAGTGTAAGATTTTGGTAACTTCGTTGAACATACCCGCTAAACCTGAAAGCTTCCTTCCAATACTACCTACTAACTGTGGAAAGTATAGATATCTAAGTGCTTCTCCGGAGGCCGGCATATCAAGCACTGCGAAATCAAATAATTTTGTTTGTATGATTTCGTCTATTTTTAACAAGGAAAACAGTTGAGTCATCCCTGGCAACATAGCAACCTCGTATGCTAGAGATTCATCTATTCCCTTTGAAGCAAATATTGAGATAACATTGGATAAAGTGGAACCGTATTGCCTATTCATTTCTGTCACAGGATCCACTTGCAATGCGTACAAATTTGATTGGATTTCCTTTGGTTCAGTTCCAACATCTGAGATCATAAAAGCATCACTTAGGGTATGGGCCGGGTCAGCAGATATTACAATAGTTTTTTTATCCCCCAGGGCGAGTTTCACCGCGGTAGAGCATGACGTGACTGTCTTACCGGTTCCTCCCTTGCCAGTATAGATTATTAATCTCACGAATCGAGCTACGCTGTTGAATAATAAAGAGCTTATTACAGCGAATCTAGACCAACTGGCGACTCATCAATGCGAAATATAGGTCCAACATATGAGATACAAGTAGGGCTCGAACTATGTTGTTTTTTCAGATTTCTTGCACAGTTTTGCCAGCCACCAAACATCCATCATGACCTTACTAACATATAGTAACAACAGCGAAATCCTCGTATCTAAATATACAAAATGCTAGTCAATTTTTTTGATAATAGAAGCAATATATTTTATGTCCTCATCTTTAACTAAAGGGTGAACCGGTAACGACAAAACACGTCTGCTACTTTGCTCCGTATTAATAAGATTATTATTCTTATTCTTAAAAGAGGACTCTGTAAGCTTACAGTAATAAGGAGTTTCATGAACAGGTGGATCGTAATATACTGTAGCACCTATTCCTTCCTTTAGCATCATTCCTTTAACCCTCTCCCTCGTTCTATTGTCTCCAAACGCTACCGTATAAAGATACCAGTTGAATTGTTTGTGCTGATCTTCAGCAGGTAACCTAATTTTTAATTTCTCTGCTGGATCATGCAACATGTTTGACATTAATTCTGCATTTTTTCTTCTCGAGTCCAACATAGCCGGCAACCTCTTTGTTTGTACTTTTGCGATGGCTGCGCTTAATTCAGGTAATCTGAGGTTAAGACCAAAAACCTGCGTATCATAACCGTTAACCATTCCGTGGTTCCTTATCATTTTAAGCCTTTCTGCCAGATCGT
Source organism: Thermoproteota archaeon (assembly GCA_046731995.1). GTDB lineage: Archaea > Thermoproteota > Nitrososphaeria > Nitrososphaerales > Nitrososphaeraceae > JAFAQB01. The sequence goes on from JBKPMB010000102.1 coordinate 2,174, forward strand.
CGCTGTTCGTTGCAATCGCGCCCCCCTCTCCGCAT
>JBKPMB010000103.1:0-12203 GCA_046731995.1 Thermoproteota archaeon
TATCATGATAATGGTTCTTGGTTGAAACAAATTAATTTTCTATTTGCTTGTGGATTTGCTTTAAATGGCTAATGAGTTCTATCTATTACATTTTTTCTCTTCAGTGTTCTTAATCCCTTCCTTCCCCTCTGACTTATAGAAAATGCTTATCGATGCTTATCGACTCCCTTAAAGTGAGCAAGGTTTATCACTAGCTTATATTAGAGCTCAAATAATTTTATGAAATTCTTTGATAACAAAAAGCACAGCTTAATAAGCATAACAATCTTTGTTGCTAGCATAACTGTCAGCGGTCTTCTGTTTGTTCCTTTTTTACAAGTACAACAACTAATTATAACAAGAATACAAGCTATAAACGACGATAGTACTGGTACTAATTATTACCATATCGCATTTGCATATCATGGAAAGGAGATTTCAGAAAAATTAAACTATGCACATTTTTTACCACTTGGATCTGGCAATAATAGTAATCAATCAAGCCAACTAAATCAAGTAAAAGTTATTGTAAACTATACTGTAATGGAACCTTCTATTATTAATCGGAATATGAACACAATCATGCATGTTTACTCATCCAACGGGACATTGGTAAAGAGAAGTTCACATGGAGATGGTTTTATCATTAATACTACTACAGGTCAATCTCAGCTTGCAACCAGCATAACCGACAGCAGAGTAAGAGATGTTAGAGCATTTGTATTTTTTACTAATGCAGAAAGAAACCAAAATTTTTCAAATCCAGTAAACGTTAACCTTACGCTTGGGCAACGAATTCCCAAATAACTTTTTTTATGAGTAATCAATTAACAGATACTTCTTCTTACAATTTTGTTCTTTATTTTATGTCTATACACTGCAGTTATGTATGAGTTTGATGTGGTAAAAAGAATTGTATAATCAAACTAACAACATATAATGCTAATAACACCATTCCTACTCTGAGACCTATTTCCTTCTTGAGCATTGGTATCAGCGCTGCAATAGTTACTATAGTAACAAGAATCATTTGATAAGAGAGTAATGTATTGGCTTCGATTGTAGAATAAAACCCACCATGATATATTGCTCCAAAGACAGCAATTGCAAGCAACAGTGTATTGTTTAATATTTTAGAACCAAGAACATTTGATATAGCAATAGAAGCTCCATGAGCACCTTTTCTAGCCAAAATCATGAGTGATAACTTTTCTGGCATTTCTCCTGCTATAGGACTAATAATTACTGATAGAACAATTGCAGATACTCCAATATCAATAGAAACACCTGCCAAAGAGTGTATAAATGGCTCAGCGCCAATCAAGATGCCTACTATTCCAACAATGAAAATCAAAAGCGCGTTTATTAGTCGTCTACGGGGGGCTTTTGAAACACCTTGAAAATTCTCTTTTACATTTATCAAATCAGGCTCTGATTTACCTACTGTTGCTGCTGTAGTTGTAGTAGTTGCTTCTCTAATCGGATGATTTTTACCGTTATTTTTGTACTTGTCATTATTCTGTCTTATAGACTCATTATTTTTATTTGATATAGAATACAACAATTCTTTGTTTTTATCTACTTTCATTTCACGTAAGGCCATTATGAAATATGCAATGAACATTCCAACAAATATAAATCCGTCAAGATAATTGTACCCATCAAAGAATAATACGGCGCTTACTATAGCTGTTATAAATAGAAAAATTTTATCTAATTTAAAACTACTTACATCAATGCCTCTTAATGGTGCTTTAGATAATCTTGTTGTAGCGATAATTAGCATAATCGACAAGCCGAGAGTCATCATTAATAAATTGCTCCCTAATCCAGCACCAATAGCAACCCCATAATTTCCAGCTGCTGCAGCATACGCCACTATTGCAATCTCAGGAAGTGTTGTAGCAATACTGAGGACTGTCCTACCAATAAATTTGGCGCCGTATCTTACAGAGAGGTGTTCTGCGCCATAGGATAGAGCCCAGCTAGCAACAATTAATTCACCTAGCCATACTAACATACCAACGAAGTCATTCTCTGCCAATGCCTGCTTTCTTGTCTATTCTAACTGTAATTCCCAAATTTCAACGTACAGCTAATACTTCAGAAAAAATTTAATATGTTCTGCTTTCTGAACTTGTGTAGTGTGCCAGTCGATACTATACGTACAATCAAATTATTAAGCAAATGGTCAATTGACAGAGCATTAGGAAGAAGAATGCCCTTAATAGCTGTCTTTAGCTTCACACATTATTGCAATTTTTATTGTCCAATGTGTCCTTTTGGTGACCCAGATAAAGAGACTCAGATTAGACTTGCCAAGAGGAAGGATCTGACGACAGATCAATGGAAGTTAATTTTTGATAAGACTTCAAAACACTGTGTTTGGTCCATTATTGAAGGTGGCGAGCCAACAAGTCGTCCCGACTTTATGGAACTTGTAAAATACCTTTACAAATTGCATATTCCTATTACTGTAATTACTAACTGCTCTTTACTCCACACAATTGACCTTGATGAGCTAAGGCAGTATATTCAATTTATTACATGTAGTATCGATTCTGTCTTCGAAGAGCCATACTGCAAGATACGTGGTGTTTCTGCTCAGACATATGGCAGAGTAATGGATAATTTACGCCTTTTGACAGAACACAATGTACCTCATTACTTTAATAGTGTTATAACAAAATACAACACAGAGGAATTCATAAACCAGACCTATTTCGATAAGGCCAAAGAATTAGGCGTAAGAGCAGTCTCACTCACATTCGTTGAGGATCGATCTGATGTTCAATATTCTTTACTTCCCGATCGACAAACTATGACCGAGGTCTCAAAGAGCATACTACAATACAGTAAAAAACACTCATCTCCTAGCCTAATGATACCAACTGAATATTTTGAACAAATAATTGCCCATGGACGAGGAATTTTTGATGAGTGTGGTGTATGGAAAAGCATTTTTGTCAATAGCAATGGCACTGTTTTGGTTCCCTGTTGGAAATTTAACAGTCCTGAAAATGTCTACAATCTATTGGAAAAGGATATAGAAGAAATTTGGAAAGCTCCCCAATGGAGTATAGCCAAGACATGTCATGACTGTCAGGTACTCGGTTGTATATGGTATTCATCACAACCTATAGCTACGTTTGCACAAAATTACATGAAGGGATTATCAAGGATAATTGGCCAACAAAAACCTGAACTTGCAGCTGAACTAGGCTAACTGGCTAACTAATTTAGCTATACGGACAATAAACATAAACTTATGCGCATATAGTAGATGTTAGATCCTAATTAATCAATTTTTTATTATTGTTATTATTACTAATCCTGCCAAGGAGTACCTTCAAGTTTTGCGTATTTTAAATATGCTGCTTTTTTATCTACATTGGCCATTTTCACTTCTGTCATATTCGCATCTACAAATATTGTATTCGAGAGTTTAGACCCTGTCAAGTCAGACTTTTGCATATTTGCCCACATAAAGTTTGCCCCACGTATGTCAGAGTCTGCAAGATTGCATTCTTGCATCTCAGCGTACATCAATAAAGCATCCGACAGATTTGACCCTTTGAAATTTGCCTTAGCGAGATTGGCCTGAACAAAATTAACTTTGGATAGATTGCAATTTGAGAAATCGGTTCCAACACAAGAAACACCATTAAGATAAGCATTAGAAAGATCTTTACCAGAGAAGTTCCTATTGCTGATATCTAATTTTATCGTGAGGTTTTTTTTCATTCTCCAATAATTAAAGTCAGAGATCTTAGAATTGAGCAATAACATTATGCCTTCTTCTGCCAACGCATCAGACATTATTCTTGTACTTCACATTATATAGCGATTATATCAATTTTTTCGTAGCATCAAAACTATGATCAATCTGCTGAAATAAAATCCACCAAAATAGTATCCCGTATATAACCATTTAATTTAAATATTGCCACTGGACATTTTTTATATACTTTTATGCCCAAGCCCACCCGACGTAATTCTCCTATCAGAATTATGTTTGTTGATGATGAAAAAGACATTTTATCTACTGTCAAGAGAGGTCTTGAATCAAACAATGCTTTCACTGTTGAAACGTTTTCAAGTGGCGAATCAGCTTTGCAGGCTTTTGAAAGTCATCCTGAAAACTATTATGATTTAGTCATCACTGATATAAGAATGCCTAAAATGAATGGCTTTGAATTATATCGTCGTATTAAAGAGAAGAATCAGTCAATGAAAATTGCATTTATAACAGCATTTGAAATAAACAAGGAAGAATTTAACAAGGTTATGCCATCTGTTAATGTCATTGATTTTATAAGCAAACCGCTCAGCATATCAAGTCTGATAACAAAATTGAAGTCTATGTTGAAGAACTATCCAGAAAGCCCTGCTACATTATAGCTTAATTTTAGGTTGACAAATGATACATCTATACCTATTTCTTCATCTATGTATCTATTTATCTATCTAAGCCATCGATCATATCGTCTATAGATTCCAGTGGTTAATCTGGCCCTACAATGGGCAATGCCTTGCCGGAAGGAAGGTTAAGAATATTCCCTTCTTGCTCTTGTTGAGTTATTTTCTCAAATTCTATGGTTATTTCTACTGGTACATTGAATCTCAAACTCAGCTCATTTGCTAGTATACCAACAGATTTCGGATCTGCAAATTCGTTAGATCCTTGAAAAAAAACTCTTGTTTGTCTATAAAGAATTTTTCCACCGAATCGTGATTGTAAAAAATCTATCATCTCTTGAATAGTCTTTTGTGGAATCTCATTGTAGTAAAAACATAGACCACGAACTGGCTCTTTATCGTACGGGGTGCCATACTTAAACCAAAAGATACCAAAACGTTGGTTTTCGCCAAACATACATGTGATCTCCCAATGATTGGCTTTCTCAATTGGATACTTTGCATTCAAAACTTCCCTAATGTCTAAGTGCCAATATCGCATACGCATATTTGTGAAACCTAATTGAGCAGCTTTATAATAATATATCATGCAAGCGCTTTGCTTCAATCTAAATGAATGTTAATAGAAGATATTAACAGAAGCTGTTTCTGAGTGTACCGCAGTTTGTTAACTAATTTGGCATATTACATATACTATATGTGTACTGAGCTTTACATTATCGATGTAGACTAACTCCTAAACTCTCGCTCTACATTACTGTTACTGCAATACAGAGTAAACTATAAGTAAATATTATACATTAAATTAGCGCTTAATAGACAATCACAATATGATTAGCGAAATAGATACGACGGTGTCTCATCATAGATTAGAGTTATTAAAAGAAATGGAAAAACAGTTCGATGAGAAAAATCATCAATATTTTAAGAATTTATTAACACATGACGATGTTGTCATTAGAACTCGTTGCATATGTATTCTAGCAGATATAGGTGACGAAGATGCAGTTGAGCACATAAGTCAAGTTCTAACAAATGACAATGATGCACTGGTCAGACACGAGGCAGCCTTTTCACTTGGTCAACTTGGTTTTACTAGTGCAGTATATGCTCTGTCCAAGGCCGTAGAATCTGATCCAAGTTTCTTTGTCAGACACGAGGCAGCAGTTGCTTTAGGCGTAATAGGTTCTGAAGAAGCAAGAGAATCTCTCAATAAAGCACTGAAGGATAAAAACGAAGAAGTAAGAGAATCTGCAATTATTGCACTTGCGAATCTTGATTATATATCAACTATGAAAAGAAACAATCAATTTACTAGGATGACGGGCGGATAAAATATACCGCAAACATATTGTGAAAAGGTTTTAATATTTACCAAGGTTATTTAATTTTGGTTACCTCAAATGGTAGGTTACTCTGCTGAAACAATTGATCCATTTGAGCTCATTACAAATCTATAAATTGCATCAACATTAGAATCCTCAAAGATCTCTGCATCATGCGTTATTATTACAGTCTGTGAGATAGGTCCTAGGCCCTCCTTGAATGCTTCTGAAATGATTTTTACCAGAGATTTTCGTCTTTCGTCATCAAGATGGACTGTTGGTTCATCCAAAATAATTAAGTCCAGTTTATTTGAACCCATAATGTTTGCAATACCCAATCTGAGTGCAAGGGCTACAGCGACTTTCTCGCCACCACTTAGGGAATCCATATCAATTTCACCCTGTCTTCCAAAACATTCTACCTCTATGTCTCTTATCTTTTCTTTTAAGTCTATTCTTGATATGCCAATGTTAAACATAGCAGCATAATCTGATGCTTTCAGTGAAATCATCTTCAGTGCCCAAGATCGCAGACTTAATGCGACAAAACCGTCCCTGTTAAATACTGATGATCTAATATTTTCTATCATGCTCAAGTATTTAGAAGCACCTTCTAATTCTGCAAGGATCCTTTTTGATGCATCTATAGTTTCTGTTGCTTCCTGAATGGATCTTTGTGTTACTCCAATTTTTGTGTTGATCTCCAGAAGTTGGTTTGAAAGTCTAGTACGGTTGAGCTTTGCATCTGTGTATTCTTGTATCTTTAGATGTTTTACTTGCTCTCTTATTTCCTTAATTTTTTCAGCAAGGGATTTTGAAAAGTCATCTATAACTAATTGCATAGGATCTTCTTCTACGTTGGTAACACTCTTTGGAAGTTTGTATAAGCCAGCTTTCTTCTGAGCAAGCTCCTGCTCCAACCTTTCTATTTCGTGAACAGATGCAATATAATTTGTTGTTAGGAAATTTTCCGCTGCATTGAGTTTCTTTTCTTTTTCTTCAAGATAAGACTCTTCTTTCTTTAATTTGACTCTTTCCGTAACTAATTTTACTTGATCATCTATTTTCGTAGCTATTTCTTTTTGGATATGGTTTAAGTCGAATACCTTGTTTATTGTAACGATAGGTGACGAGCACACAGGACATTTACCATCCTTGACTTCTAATCTTTTACTACACTCTAACAACCCCTTTAGTCTTCCCGACTCTCCTTCGTTATGAAGGATTTTCTGTTGTACGTCTTCAATCTCTGTTTTTACCATTTGGAGGTTAATTTTGATCTCTTCTTTTTCTGAGACTATCTGTATTGACTTGTGGCTCTCTTTGATAATACGCTCAAGTTTTACAATATCACTTGAAATGCAGTCTCTTTTTTCATTCACATATTTTATAAGAGCATGCTCTATTGTGTTTAGCTCTCGTGTTTGCAAAATTAATGGTTCTATATGTTCAATTTCCTTTTCAAGTGCAAACAACTTTATATTTGTCTCATCACTTTGATTTTTCAGATATTTCAGAAGTTGCTCTGCATCATAAAGATCAATCACTTTTTTATCAATAGCTTTTTTGATTGATTCGATTTGTTTATCGTCGAATCCGCCATTATGATCGCGTAACCTTTCACGGAAACCGTTAATGACATCATTCATAGTACGATATGCAAGATCCAGCCTATCAATACCTATCAAACCATTTAGCAGCTCTTTGAATTCCTTTGGTTGGGTCTCAATTATCTTATTAAGCTCTCCTTGCTGAATTATCCCTGCTATTCTTAACTTCTTGTAATCCATTCCCAGTATCTTTGCAATCTCTGCGCTCATTGATTCACCAAATTGCTTTCTTTCACCAGAAATTATGATCCTTTTATTGGTAACTCCACTAGCCGCATTATGAGTGTCAGATATCAGCTCAAATTTTGCAGAAACAGACTGTCCAGAACTTCCTAATTGTCTATATGCAACATACTCTTTTGAGGCTATAGAAAAATTAAGGCTTACAGACGACGATGTACATCCTCTTTGCACCAGATTCTTATTTGATTTTCTTGTATGTTCTCCAAATAGAGCAAATGTTATCGCATCAATGATACTTGATTTACCTGAACCGTTATGCCCTACGAAAATTGTAATTCCTTTACTAAAAGTTAATGTAGTGTTACTATGTGAAATGAAGTTATGTAATTTTATGTCTTTTATCACGTGCTGATATCTCCATCAATCATGACCATATTTTTTAGTATTATTGTAAGCTTTCCACAGAAAATCTAATGTGGCACTCGCATCTCCGCGTCCTGCCAGCGGTAGTATCTCATTAACCACAAATGACGCTAAAGAGTCTGATTTTAATACTTCCCTTACAAGTCTTTCCAATTCGTTATCGATATCAACTGGTTTTCCATCATAAACCAGTGGAGATGAGCCTTGTTCTTCTATTGGTTTCCATATATAATGCAGACAGGAATCATTTAGTTTTAAAAGTTGTGAAGCAACAACTTTGGGATCAATTTGCCTTCCTAGTATATTTAACATTACAACTGGTTTCTTGTCATAGTTCCTACTCCCTTTGATGATATCATTTAATTCTTCTGAAATTGATTTATAATTAACCTTGAAAACTAACTGTAATCTTCTTTTATCTAATTTTACCCAGTTGGTTTTTACTTCTTGAGTAGATATATCTGTTAGTAAGAATCCCTTCTCAACTTGCTTAATTCCCTCACTTGGTGTCAGATCAATAGACCCAGGGTAAGATACCAACCCATCAAGATAATCAAATCTCTTTTCAATATGGTCATGGTAATGACCCATAGCATAATAGTCAATTCCTCTTGGAAGGTCAGTGGAATTCAATTCTCCTGCAAAACTGTTAAAGTCTGTAAGACCCTGATGCAAAACTAGAATATTTTTGATATTCCTTCCACCTTGTTTATTTTGTTTTGCTATTTTTTCAGTGATCTTAAATTGCTGCAATATACTCTCAATGTTGCTTTTTCTTTCTTTATTAAAACCGAAGATTGCTACGTTATCATGCAGCATAGGTTCATTTTCCTTTAACCTTGTTGCCAAACCAAGGTTGTGGAAGACATAAGGAATTGGAATATCCTGCATTCTATTAATATCATGTTCTCCAAGAATGAAGTACACAGGAATAGACTTTTCTTTGAGCTTTTTGAGCTGATTTGCTAATTTGATTATTGATGATCCATTTGGTCGTGGAGTATGGAAAATATCTCCTGCTAGAATTATTAGTTCAACATGCTCTGATATTGATTTATTTATTGCTTCTTCGAACACTTCATAAATATCTTCTTCCCTTTCTTGCAGATTGAACTGGGAGTATCCAAGATGAGTATCTGAAATATGGGAAATTAGCAAACGAACTAGCCGTAGGATTATATCATATAATAGTATATCTGCTTTGATATAATGATAATCATTGTGACGATCTAATAATCTAGCGTAAGTATTTTCCTAATAGATGTTATTGTCGGATCTTAGATAGTTTACGAGGTTCTAATATGCCAAGGTATAAATTAAATTCAATAATACTGATACAATATTTTCTGATAATTTTACAAAGGGTTTAATGATTTATCTATATATTCATATGATGAGTAGTAGTAAAGCCAAATATAGCATTTTCAATATTGTATATGAAAGATGCTAAAGGAAGAACAGGAAGAAAAGATACTGCAGAAATAACAATTAATACAACAAACTTTCTAATAATGTCGCCATAATCAAAGTATACACCGTTAATATTTTATACTTACAACTTTACAGCTGCTTTGATTTGATCTATTGACTATAACAACAACAACACCATCAGACAAAATAACTGAAGGGACAGAGATACTCAAAGAGCAACAGAATATAGTAGATGCAATATTGCAATTTGTATCTAATACAAAGAGTGAGATTTATGCATATATAGATTTTATAGTAGACCGTTCTTAGCAATTGAAATTGAAGAGCTAAAGAAAGCATCTCCATGCAAAGAGAAGAGGAGTCAGATCGATATGTTACTGAAATTACTAAGGATAATGTGCCGTATTGTAAGGAATCTAAAAAATGGTAGATGAGCTTCGTCATATAGAAGGTATTAGAGGAAATTTCCACGTAAATAAAACACAATACATTGCACCTGCTACTTCGACCTGGTACCCGCGGATACGTCACACCCGGGAATAATCCCTGCTTCATGATAGAATCACTATGGCATATACCGCAGGCTTGAACTCTAATTCGGACTTGTGTAGCGGTAGATTCTGGAATACTCCCTTCTACAATTTCAAAAGGTCCATTAGCTTTAGAAACTTGTACTGAATGCATGTTCCTTTTTTCTCATCTTTACAGTTTCTTTCTGTGATAAGAGATACGTTGTAATAATATTGACAGTAAATTAGATATGAATTACCCATCTATCGAGTAAACCATTCTTGCCAAAATCTGTCATTATGAGGAACAGAATCCATCAGATAATCTGGTGGTTTGCTTAAGAAAGTGGAATTTACCCTAACCATTACACAAGTCATATAATTGAATGATGATGGAGTGCCTATTAGACTTGAATCGATAAAGACTTGGACTTTATTTTTTGGCATATTCGATATCTTTGCTAGGGGTAGAGTGTATGTACCTGCAGTATTATTGAATACTGCCATATACCACCCCTTTAATGAAAAGTCGGAATTTGGGGCAAAGTTGGGTATTATCAATGTGTAGATTTGTTCGTTATTTGAGGTTGAAATACGATTAATACCATAAGCATTATAATATAATAGCCAAATATATGCCGTTTCATATTTTTCATTTTTGTTTGAGTCACCAGCCAGATCCATAGTAAATGTCAGTTTATTATTGGTCTTCATTACACTTACTGAAAGAATGTCATAATAGTCTTTAACTTCAGGAGTAATAATGGATCTATAAATCTGAATTGGTGTAACATCTCCCCTGACGCCTTTGATTTCACTACCACTAGCAGAACCTAATAATAAAGAGGAAGGCGAAGTGGATAAAATACTCTTGTCTGTATATAACCAGCTTCTCGACGGAAATAATGACATAATTGTTGCTATATATGATGCTAATATGGAGCCTGATATTGCTAGGGATGTTATTACTATAATTACGAGAAGGTTAGTAGATTGCATTTCTCTTGCTTGTACATCCGGTTATCCAGACTTTCTTATTTAACCTAAACCACTACCATTAGGCTAATAATGAATAGATAATCAAGAAGATATGATTTTGCAATACCTGGTCGGCGCGTAGATAGTTGTGCTTAGTCGGCAATGACTAGATTATAGAACCAGAACCTAAAATATATGATACACTGAAGATTAGCAACACGTGATTCATAATTTATAATCAGAAAATTTGGTTTGTTGTTGTTCCAGCCGTTGATACTATTTCTGCTGCTTCCTTTTTTTTCCTTCTAGCCGATCTTCATTATGCGCAGGTTCGTTTAATTCTTTGCCATCTTCGTTGCTATTATGCGATGATCCTTGCTTTCCGTACTTTGAGCACAATTGCTCTCGATAGTAATAGAGGATATTCAGTAGTCAAGGCAATATTTATATAAGGTCTATGTGGGTATCTGTATAAGGCATTGTAAGAAGTACATCAACAAACATGTGTTTTAATAAGTTATATTTTTGCATTTAAATAGTTACAGAAATCATATAATATATACTCAATTTAAGTGTTAAATATCAGTAATAGCAATAATTATGTACTTATGAGTTGGATGATTTTACTATAACAAAAGAATCTATCAGCAACAATAACAATAACAATGATTTAAAAACTTCAGCAGAGAAGGAAGAAGATGCTCATGACAATAATGATAAGGGAACTCCCTATGCCAATTTAATAAATGAAGGTATATTAGCAGGAGAGAAGATTGCCAAACTTTCTGTTGTAACTCTACTGAGCATAGGCGTAGCTGAACTCCTAATGGGGCATATAAGTGGCAGTGTTGTTGCTACTGCTGATGGTATCGATTCCTTGTCTGACGCTATGATATCATTTATAGTATTACTAGGGTTACGAATTGCGCAGAGACCTGCTGACAAGACATTTCATTTTGGTTATCGGAAGGTAGAGAGCTTTGCAGCTTTGATGGCTGCTATAGGTATGGTTATAATTGGATTTGTTATCCTTTACCATTCCTACCAGGTCATAATACATCCAAGAGAAATCCAGCAGCCAATTTTAACTATGATTGTATTAGCATCAGCAGCTGTAATATCCCTACATAGAGCATTTCAGATGCGAAAGATCGCAAACAGGTATGATATACTTTCACTAAAGACAGATGCCAAGAATTCAATAAAGGATGGTTCTGCTTCAGTTATTGGTTTTTTTAGTGTGTTTGCTGCATCACAATTTGGCTTCCTACAAGCCGATGCCATAGGTGGTATAATAATTGCCGGATATATTTTCTCAGTATCATATGTTTCCCTTAAACGGTCTT
>JBKPMB010000104.1:0-5199 GCA_046731995.1 Thermoproteota archaeon
TTCTCTGTACTGTACCACTTTCTTTTTCTAAAACTAAAATATCATTTGGTCCTAAAAATGCCATGCTTGTAGGTAATTTTAGTCCTTGAGCTACTAACTCCAACTTTAGATTAGGATCTTTTGCTATAGTTGGTTGAGCTAAGGCAATATTAAACTTATTTGTGATTCCGATTAAAATTGTAATAATCAGCAATAAGGCTAATAATGATAAAAATTGAGGTCTGGCCATGTAAATTAATCTCCGATGACATAGAATAGATATTATATTTATTCATATGCCCTCTAGTAACATTAGCTAAATGATCAAAGATGATTGCAAGGAAGAATGCATACCATCTATATGTAAACAAAAGCGGAAGATTGCCGTAGTGCATAAAGTGTGACTAGTCGTCTCTATTTATGATGACTATTCAATATCGTAATAATTTGATGAACAATGCACTAACATCTAGGTTGAGTTTATGAAAATTTGATATTTGCATCCAGTCGTTGCTTCATTGATTCATTGATATGCTGTACTTGCGTTTTTTTATTTTTGAGATCAACGTATTGGCATCAATTTTGCTGAGATATTTTTCAGGAGTAATACCTAAATTCTTTAAAAATTCTAACTGTTGTTCTGTAGCCATATGTTGCCTCGTTTTTTCTCTTAACGCGGGGTCATTATCTATTATTTTTCTATATGCATAGTTAGTTAATTTATCAGCTTCACTGTTTTCCTCCCGGGGTACCCATTCAATGTGTACGTCATTGAATTTGGAAATAAGGGTCATAACTTGCTGATACAATGGAATTATCTTTATGGCCTTAACTTTGTATTTACCCTTTATTTGATATATAACGAGCTGCGAGTCGCCCTTAATGATAATGCCTTCAGTAGGTACACAAATACTCACCTGTTTTCTTCGCTGAAGCAGCCATTCTAACGCCTTAATGATGCCTGTATACTCTGCTACGTTATTGGTAGCACAATCTGTAAAGGGCTCTGCGGCAAGTCCGTATTCGCTATGGATTGTCTGTGGATACGGTCTTTGTTTTTTTATTATGAAGGCATAACATGCTATTCCTCCTGGATTATAGGGCTGGCATAGGCCATCAAAGAAAACTTCTAATTGGCCCTTTCTACCTTTGTCTACGTTACTAATATCGTTGTACAAGTTTTGATCTGTCTTAAAGATATGTAAAGTCCACGGTATTTGTATATAAAGACATACATGATCTATTCGAAGCAAGTAAACATATTTTCAGACGATATCTAGTTATAATCAACACCTCATGTTGCGCGTTTGAACCAGGTTATCATATAGGCAAGTATCATTTATGTATGTATAGACTTATTTTTCACCGTATCCAAGATGCAGATTGGTTCTTATTTATTAAATCTGGATATGTAGAACAACCAGATAAGAATGACCGTCAATACACTTGATGTATGCAGTCATAAAAGAATGTATATATTACTGGCTATGCAAAAGTCATATCAGCAAATTCTCCTGCTATGATCACTTACTGTTATGCTAGAGAGGGTAGACTCACACATGATGCTTCATGTGAAGGTTCTGTTGTAAAATGATGGTTAAGCGATGATGGTATTTCATCTTGGGTAAAAGAAATATGGTATCTGGCGGTTATACAAATGACATAAGCTGAATACGAGATGTTTAAGACATTCTTTCCATTTTGCAACGCCAGAACCAGCAGCATCAGGATACCTTGTAAAAAGTTAAGAAATTTGGGGACGATATTTGTATTGAAAAATTTCATCAACATAATAAATTGTAGATCTTTACAATTGAACTTTGATGACTAGTATCGATGTCAATTTGATTATAGTTTATATTTCTTTACAACATTGTTATCATTAACAATAGAGTCGTTATAATGAAAGCGAAGTGTGGACATGAAGAAAACAAAACATACTCTGATGCACATCATGGTTTATGTAGAAAATGTCAATCCAATTTTGCATTTCTAATAGAGTTAGAACAAAAATACGGCGAAGATGCATTGATAGAGTATTGGTATGCTAAAATACTGACTTATTCGCCATCAGATAAAATGGTACATGTGGATTGCTTCATAGATCATTTAATTGAATTTTATGAACGAAGTCTAGTCAAATTCCCATCAAGGGAGAAATACATTAGGAAAATGCTATACATGTTGCATTCGCTTCAGCAACCATTTGATATAGATGCCTTGAGATGAAGAACAATAAAAACAAATTTTAGAGCTATCGCTATCGCGAGCAAGCAGGCTATTGCCCATAGTAACCTCTAGAATAAGACATTCTATCAAAACTATAGCATAGCCCCAAGTATCGTTAAAAGCTATCATTAATCTGAATCACCAGACGTTCACTTAATCTTCTTTTTGTGTTAACTCCCTTGTATATCTTTCATGACTGAAAAAAGAGCAAAGTGAAGCTATAACATATTTCAATATGCTGATTGAGGAGGAGCCTTAATCTCCTCCGTACTTATGTTACAGTATGAACAGAGCAGCATAGCAGAACGGTAGAAGCACAAAAAGCAAAAGTCTAGCCGAGGAAGTCTGCTTGGTCATTATATCCTCTACTATAACCGTCGCAGTAAAGATCAGCACCTGTACATGTATGTTGATCTAATTCTAGATCGTTTCCCGTCTTGTAATCCCTATTAGCTTGAACTGCTCCATCATGATATCCTGTACAGTATTCATTTCCACTATGTCCTAGACATGGAAATGCATGAGCTATTTGATAATGTTGTTGTAGTACTGTGGTAGTACCAAATATTACAGTAGTCATTGCCAACAACATCATCATCAACAACAACCTCTTTTTCATAGTTGCTTAATCGCCATCTATTAGAAGATAACAAAATTACCCTTTTTTCCTTTAAGTCGATTTCTTTAGTAACCATCTTTCAGGTAAATTTAATGTATCTATATCTGGCGTCTGTAAACGTTAATTTTTGACTGTACATCTTTTTAGGGGTAAATTTCCCAACTGTGGCTTCGGGGAAACGTTTCCGAGAGTTTCTGCTTTGGACCATCTTTCTCACTGTGGTGCTGGCGGTAGCTCAATTTCTCTTACACTAAGGTTCTTGAAGTCTACATTGGTTCCATAATCCCATCTAAATGTAGCAATTGGACCTCCCCATGTGATTATTTGATCTGCTGCTCCTCCACAATATCTGCCCTGATTTCCCCATTGACCTGAATCAACGAAGTCATTTATCTTTAGCCATTTTCCATCATTATTTGCATCAAACCAACTTTGAAGCCTTACTGCCGGTTCCCCGTTTTGCCGCTGGAAATTATATGCTATATATTTTAATCCTACCCATTTACCTTGTATAGATGAGATACTGCTTACTGTTTTTGGAGATGTGAAGGAGTAGGCCTTACCAAACCATTGCTCCTTATTGAATCGTGTTTTTCCAGAAAAGTAGTACATGACATCTGACTTATATGCAGTACCCTCACAAGGTCTTGAATCAATATGACGTCCACCGCGATTGTACCAATTGAACTGATCATCTGAAGGAGAAGAAATTAACTTTACATATCCAGTCATTTCCACATTCTTCCAGTCATTTGGTGATTGCATGTACCCTTTAGTAGTCAATTCTCTTTGATTCAATGTAGTAATTTGGTCTTGATTATAGCCTGCAGAAGGATAGACTTCCATCCTTACTTCTTGTTTCGTGATTTTGTAAGAACCATCAGGATTCTTTATTATTGTAGCTTGTGGATCAAACCTCGGATCATCACTTGGGTCTTGCATATTCATGAACCATTCTTCTCCACCTAATTTGGTCGGATAGATTTCTCTTATTCCGAATTTATCTGTGCCACTAAAAGCAGATCTGTACAAATTCTGATTATTATTGTAATAAAAGATGAAGGTTGATAGAGATATGACTCCAACAACAGCAGATATGATAATCCATTTATTTCGACTCAAGGTCTCTACTCCAATCAATTAATATAGGTAATTTGGTTTCTGTTCGAATCTCTAAATACATATGAACATAATATGACTTTAGAAGTATGTTACCCATACTTCTACAGGACGCATGTATTTGCAGACGACTAGATGGCTAAAAAAAGTAGCAAAAAAAAGGGCTTTGCTTCTGCAAGTAAAAAGACAAGAGCAAAGGTAGCTAAAAAGGGCGGACAAGCCTAAAGAGAATAAAGATCAAGCCGTTTATTGTGTTATTCTCCTTCTTCTTGTTAAGTACCCTTTATGTATAGACTTTTGCTATTTGTATCATATCCAAGATCAGACATTGTTATTACCTTAAATCCATTATCATGTAAATATTTCATCTCTGCATCAAACAGATTCAATGTTGTATCAATTGGTCTATTGCTATCGCTTAAATCAGGATAATTAACAATAATATGATATATGATTATGGGAATTGCTCTTACTATTCCATCCTTGTTATAACTAGACTGACTATTTACAGCTGTAACGAATTTCACAAACATCTGAGCGTTGTCATACTCGTGCCGAAACTTTTTGCAAGTATCACTGTCGCTACTGCTGCTACTGGCGCCATTACCATTAGTAGAACAGCCTTCGTCAATGTGCTTATGAGCCCAGCTATTGATAGAATATCTATTTGCAGGAGTTAATGTTCCATCGCTAAAATTGCTACAATCTGTTTGCCCATCATTATTACCATCACAATGTAAAAACGTGAGTGCAGACTCGGTATGGAGATGTTGTAATATAGAATAGTGTGGCATTTTATTATTTTTCCATTGTTTTTCAGAACGTACCCTTTTCTCCATTAGCAAATACAATGTAACCGTACATATATTACTTAGGTTTAGAACAAGTAATTATAATCTTATTTCAATCTGACTCGTATTGAGTCTGTAAATATTATTACTCCTCTAATTGAAGAGATGATATAATATGCCACTAACCTTTTTTATCTATTTCTCTTCCCCCTATGGAAAACATGCTAGGCATACCATCTAAGATGTCATATCGAAGAATTGCTATTTCGGCTTTAGATATGACTATATCAACAAAAGCTCTTGGAAATTCAATTGGCTCATCAGAATTAGAATCAATAGCAAAACATGAAATTGGCCATGCATATGGAATAGGGCATACAGACTTTGTTGACGATCTAATGTCTCCAGTTCTGACTGGTAGCAATAATGAGATATCGCAATGCGATATTAATGCCATAGAAG
>JBKPMB010000105.1:0-5470 GCA_046731995.1 Thermoproteota archaeon
CCACCGCCGCCAGCGCTTGAGCTTGCTCCAGTAGAACTTTGAGTAGCATTCTTGGTATTGTTTGTTTGTGCAAAGACTTGCCACGGATGACCTGCGTAGTTCAAAAACAGTCCCGAGGCCAGCGCTATTACAAATCCTGCAATTATAATACTTCGCATTGTCTTAAAAAAGACAATATCTAATTTTAATCTTTTATCATTGCACTCCAACAGCTACTCTTATTTCCAATTCGCACGAATCACAGTAGATATATGTATATACGTCAAATAGTATTAATGCTTACCATATAAATAAATTGGTAATTTTCCAATGAAAACCGTTTAAGTCGAAATTTTATGAACATAGAGTATTATCTTGATAAAGATAGTTATCCCTTGTAGTGAAATAACAATGAAATATCGTCATCGGGGAGAATACTGCTTAGGATGCGTATTATAAAGAGCGTCTATTGTTTACTTAGGAACACCCTAAGCTTATCGCCGGTTAGAACTGAATTCACTATTTTTCTTCCATTCTCGGATCGTTTGTCGATTTTTACCCTAGCCTTCTTCCCTATCTGGCTGCTAAGCAAGAATTCATCATCTTTATAGATATCCACCATTTTTCCTATTGCTTCTTTCTGGACGGTGATCATCACTGAAGAACCTGCCTCGGCAATATCAAAATCTATTTCTTCTCCAAGCGCTGGTTGCTTGACGTCAACATCGATCTTAATTCCAAGCATTTTTTCTAGTTCAGCAACTGTAGAGCCTCCTCTTCCAATTATTCTTGGCATAACCTCGTTACTTACCCTTACTTGCACTCTATTATCCGATACCATATCTATTTGTGCGCCGGGATCAAATCTTCTTATTACATCCTTGATTTTAGATTCCGCTAGCTTTTTCATAGCGTTATCTTGTTGTTTTGGTTTTTTTATCTCAGAGATTGGTACAATAACATTTTCTTCTCCGTAAGTATATATCTCATATTCAACTTCTCCGCTTTCAAAGTCTCGAACTTCTACCAAAGGTCTTGCAAGGTCAGACTCGGTCATTCCTGATGGAACTCTGACAGTCAGTGAGATATCGTACACTTTCCGAATTATGCCTCCTTTGATAAAAACAATTGTATCTAGGATATGCGGTATCATACCCAATTCAAGTCTACCTATGAATCTCTGAACTGAATCAAGTGGGCTGCTGGCATGTACCACCCCGACCATCCCTACACCTGCGAGGCGCATATCTGAAAAAACCTCAAAATCTTTGGCCCTTCGAACCTCATCAAAAATGGTATAATCCGGTCTTACCAACAGCAGTATATCAAGGGCCTTTTCAAAGCTTCCTTCCAGAGGTCCATATTGTGTAACTTCTTGTGGAACCTGAAGGTCGCGAGGAGATTCAAAGGTCTTGACTATTTTACCTTTCTTTACATAGAATTCTGCTAGGCTGCTTGCAAAGGTACTCTTGCCTGAACCGGGCGGTCCTGAAATGATAACTCCTTCAGCTTCTCCGGATAATCTGTCCATCAATTTATCTGACAGATTATAATCCTCAAGTGATAGCTTTAAGATTGGCCTAACTATAGTAATTTCAATTCCATCTGAAAATGGTGGTCTAGTGATTGCGATTCGAAATCTTCCATATTGAATGACCGTAGCACCGTTTAAAACGATTTCAACATTTCCTTGAGGACTTACTCGCGATGCCTCAGAGATTTCTTTTATAATATTTGTAAGATGAGCCTGCGAAGTGGGCTGCTCGCTTAGCTTGACGAGACTGAAGCTTCCAGGCTTTCCTCGTTTGGCCATAGGTGACACGCCTTCTTTGAGATGAACACTCATCGTATCATCATCAAAGTATTTTTCAAATTCTAAGTTGGTCACTTTGGTAGGTGCTCTTATATGTATAGTTTTTATTCCTTGAGCCTCTGCTACCTCTGCTTGTACATAATCGGCTGTAATAAGTACAGCTTTTTCCTGTAAAGCAACATCTTTGATTATTGCATCTATCCTACCATGCTTTGCCAGCCGTATATCATCTAAATTAGGTCTTGCACCTGTAAATCTAATTGCAATTCCTCTATTACTGCAGTGTTCCCTTATTTTCTTGACCTCATCTAAACCAACAAAACCATGTTCCTTGTTGGTGGATGCCTGGGACTGCAGTTCATCAAGCACAGCAACAGGAATTATAATTTCACTATTATCGTCAATTACCTCCCCAGACTCTAGCATTTTTGTAATTTCTCCATCGATTATGATACTTGTGTCTACAACAAATCTCTTTGTGGCAGCCAATTTGTCATATTTGGATAATAATGGGGGTTTAAAGAATTTTTTTAATTGAATATCTCTGCTGAAGCTGCCTCCTTGGCTGAGCTCTAAACTATAGCTAAGCAAATAGAGAATCAATAAACATTAACATTAGCGATATTACTAAACTAAAAGGTACTGTAATATTATATTATATCTATAGTTTAGCTTACTATCTGCAGCAGTAATTCGCTGGTGTGTAGCTTAGAAGAATAGCCCAATTATACATAAGAATTATACAATTCTAAACTCGAAAAAAGAAATTTAAGAAGAAACAAATCTTGTGTCATTCTTAATGTACTGATCAGTTATTTGTTACCTTAGAGTACTTAATCCAGGTTCAATGCACCTCGATGTTAATTATCTATAATCAAAATATAAAACAATTAGCAACATAATATTGAATTATATATCTTTGGTATTCTATTTTTTATCTATTATATATTAGATATATACTATTTTCTATAGTAAATACTGCATTCTACTTTTTTGATAATATATAATATATTTCATATTTTATGGACCTATCTACATTTTTTCTAAAGGAGTAACACCAAGCAAACCAAGCGCCTTTCTTAGCATAATCCCAAACGCCTTCACCAGTACCAGTCTGGTGTGCATAAGTTGGCCATCTTTTTCTCGTAGAACAGGTACCTTTTCATAAAAAAAGTTGAACTCTGTTGCAAGCGTGTAGGCATACTTTGCAATAAGCCGTGGATCTAAGTTTTTGACAGCTTCTTCTAAAATAATATCAAACTTCGCAATCCCCTTGATGAGGCTCTGTTCTTGCTCTGTTGTTAGTAATTCATATTTTCTTTGAGAGTACTGTTGATCTGATTTTTGTAATATATGTAAAGATCTAGCGTAGGCATATTGCAGATACGGCCCTGTATCACCTTCTAGATTAAGTGATTCAGATATATCAAAAGTTATCATCTTGCCCAAGTCTTGTTTTATTAAATTATATCTAAGTGCCGATACAGCTATATCTTCTGCTATTTGCTCTGATAAGTCTGCTGATATATCCGAATTTCTTTTTTTGACTTCTTCATAAGCCTTACTATGTAGCCTATCCAAGACGTAATCAGCATCAATGTTAATGCCCTTCCTGCCTGACATATGTACAAATTTCTTATTTTCTCCCAAGTCTAATCCAAGCATTTTAGCAGTGACCGAGCTAAGGCTCACCGATTCATAACCAAGATGATAATACTTGTTACCATTTGCATGTAATTTATCTAGAACCTTGCTAATTATCCTCTGTAGCCTATCTTGCCTGACATCTGTTATGGTGATCGCAATATCAGCAGGTCCAAATTCCGGACTGGTATGACTATCCGCTGATTTAACATCATCAAGGGTCGTTGCCCACAGGGAGGTCTTGTCCCATTGCTGTGCGAATAAATAGTAGAAAAATGGGTCATGCACTATTCCAAGCTTCCATGCAGCATATGGGATGTCTTTTGCAATATAGGTCGTTGTCCCATTGCTTCTTACTATTACTTTGTCATCTTCACCTTCGACCCTTAAAATCCAGCAGCCAATGTTTTTGCCGCTCGTTTCCAGCTGGGAAATTCCCCTTTCTTTTAGCAATTCAAAGGATTTTATCCATAGCTTTGAATGAATAATTTGGGACTCAAAATTCAGTAAATCATATCGTGTTTTCATTCTCCATGAGGTTTTTAGTTGATCTTTTAAGACGCGTGTAGTAATTTCTGAAGAAAACTTGGAAATTTCTGATGTACCTTTTTCGATCTCGCTTAATACAAGCTGTCTCTTTTCCTCTAAGGACTTGTCCGTTTGGTATAGCTCATTTACTTTAACATAGACCTCATCACAGTAATGATCATATTTTGCTAACATGTTCTTACCAATGTTATCATTGTGGCTTTCGTTGTCATCCACATTATCGATGACCGGTGGTTCGACAGGAAAACCAGCGAATTTAAATCCAACAATAATGTCTGCAACCTGTAAGCCAGAATCATCAATATAGTTGAGAACAGAAGTGTTATGATTGGTCGCCTTCATTAATCTGTAAAGTGAGTCGCCAATAACCATATTCCGTACATGTCCAATATGCAATGCCTTGTTAGGGTTAACACTTGTATGTTCAATCATGACACGTTTGCTTTGTCCTAGATCTAAAAAACCGAAATTAGGATCGTCTAGTGCAGAATTTAACGTGGTATCTGCTAATTTTGTAAAATTAATCCTAAAGTTGATGTACCCAGAAGGATGGGTCTCTGCAGAAAGGACAAACGACGAGTTCTTACCGGTTTTCTGCTTGTCAGCAATATATGGTTTGAGCTCTTTATCTACAATTTCACTAGCAATTTCAAATGGGCGCTTTTTGTATTTCTTACTCAGCTGAAAAGCAACATTACATGCAAGGTCGCCGTATTCCTTCCGCGACGGTTCAGTAATGTCAAACTTTTGCAATTGCTCATGGACGGGGTCATGGTAACCTAACTTTTCAAGTCCTGAGACTATTGCTTTACGAATTTCATCAGTTACGCAACGAAATGTCATTATTCTCTGACCCAAGTCTCAGAAAATTAAATGCAACATAATCAATCGCATCTATTACCCCAGTGCCTTCTGCTCCCGGTACTACATGTTTCGCTCTTGCTTTTACGTGATCATCTGCGTGATTTAGGGCAATGCTGTATCCACACATATCGAACATTGGAATATCAGTCTCACTGTCGCCTATAGCTACGGTATTTGCAGCTTCCAAACCAAGGATACGTAGTGCTCGTTTGAGACCGGTTGCTTTGTCTATTCCTTTTTCATTAATATGAAAGGCATATTTGCTGTCACTAAGGTACAATCCCAACTCATGGTCTTCTAGTATTTTTTGTCCTTCTTGGATATCAAATGTCCTAAGCAATACTACCTCTGTCATTCTATTAAAAACTGGTTTGATTTTGACGCCATCAATATTATTTTTTAATACCTCAAAACCTTTCAGACATTTTTCTTTGCTGGCTAAAAGGATATGTTCCTGAGGAGCCGTTGTTACCGCACCACCGTTCTCGCCAACACCAAGTTTCGTAGTCCCGCTGTATACTGCAAGCAAATAAGCTTCAATTGAAGAACGTCCCGTGACGTAAATTACAGTGTAACCGAGCCTCACAAGGTACCGCAGGGAAACAACCGCAGGCAAGTACA
>JBKPMB010000106.1:0-17376 GCA_046731995.1 Thermoproteota archaeon
ACCTCTGTCTATGACGTACCAGGCTGAAATTCTAACGCCTATGTTATTAAATGCAGCAAGAATGAACAAAATGAAAAATCCTGGGATCAGGCTAGTGTAGCTTATTATGGTTTACGGTCGAAAAAAGAGAAGTATAGACGACACACAGGATCGTCGTGGAAGAAATTGGATGAGTGCAATGGGGATATTGTTTATAGTCATGGCTGTCATAATCGCGTTGAGGAACCTATATTTTTATAGTACTCAGTTATCTGTTTCGTTCTATCTTGACAATTATACAAACGGTCAGATTAACAACGAGAAATTTGTTGTTGCTATGTTAGTTGGCGGTGGCATTTTATTATTCTGGGGATATTTTAAAAAGGACCACGAGGATAACCCACACGATGGTTACCGGTCCGACAGACTCAGCTATGGAGTGTAACTGATTATTAATCTTCAAAATTAATTACTAATATGTGCCCATGACATTTGCTAAGTATGGAGTACTAATCTCGGTCAATTCATAGCCAATAATCAAGGTTTAATAATAGAGCTCAACAACTATTGTTTGAGCAGCATTGGGTCTTATGAATCGTATTTCAACCGTTGTTAAACAAAAAGTAAGTACTCTTCTTGACAAATATGAAAATCCGAAAGAAGCACTGGACTATTCTTATACAAAACAAACTGAAATGCTAAATAAATTAAGAAGAGATATTGCTGAAGTAATAACGGCGAAGAAACGCCTAGAAATGCAAAAAGCGAAATTATGGGACAATATTCGCACTCTTGATGAACAGTCCAGACGCGCAGTAGATGCTGATAGGGAGGATCTGGCCAGGCTAGCTTTAGAGCGGAAGAATGCAAATATGCTTCGGCTGCGTGCATTGGATAAACAAATAACAGACATGCAGGCAGAACAAGAGAAGCTTCAAGACACAGAAAGGCGTCTATCCTCCAAGGTTGAAGAATTCAATTCAAAGAAAGAAGTCATTAAAGCTCAGTATTCGGCAGCAGAAGCCGAGGTTCGCATCAAAGAAAGTGTCACCGGCATATCTGAGGAAATGGCTGATGTTGGAATAGCAATGAATAAAGCCGAAGAAAAGACTGAAAAAATGAAAGCCAAGTCACAGGCCTTAGATGAAATGATAGATTCAGGTGTTTTGACTGATTACACTTCAAGTACAAGCGAGGACGGAGGCAGTATCGACAAGGAGCTTGAAGACGTTGTCTCAAGAGAATCTGTCGACCAAGAGCTGGCCAAACTAAAGGCGGAGCGTTCCAAAAAAAAGAGGATAGCAAATAAAAGCGATGATTCAGAAGAAGAAGAAGGACAAGCAGAAGAGATTCAGCAAGCAGTAACTTGACATAAGTGTTGTCAACTTAACTAGATGTTTTTCTGATAAAAAACGCCCTATGTACTGAATATATTGTCTTCGTAACAGCATGTATGTAGGTCCACATTATATTTTTACCATATTTTCGATGGGTTCAGACAGGTAAAATACACATGAAACCAAATCATAATTAGCAAAGTTAAAGGCTTAGAATCTTCATTAAATAAGAGGATAGCAAAAAGTGGAGGATAACGAGTACTACAATGAAACAGACTAGATCTCCGAGGAGAGCTAAAGTCAAGCCAGTTAAAAAAGGGAAACTATCGTCTAGGAAGCAAACAAAACCCTTGAAGCGAGCAAGCAAGTATCAAGTCGCTAAGGGAAAAGTTAGACGCAGCAAGCAGCCAGTAAGGCATAGCCAGCAGCAATTTAGACGTAGGCAAGCTTCAAAAAAGAGTGCCGGCAAAGGACTTAAACCGGTTGCAAGGAACAAGATAGTAAGGATAATGGGTCATGGTCAATTTAGCGTCGACCATAAAACATTACAAAGGCTAAATGAAATTGACGGCCTACTCGTTCAGTTAGTAAACACAGATAGACCCGATGACAATGAATTCAAAAAGCATTTGATCGAACTAACAACGATAGTAGAAGACAGTGGAAAACAGCTTGATCCAAAAGAAATAATCCAATCGGACATTATTCTTCCGAGCGCTGACCTTTCCGTAGATGAAGCAAAAAGACTATTTATAGGCGAAGGCGTTGTCCCAGAAATATGAACATATAATTGTCTAAAAAGGCAAATCCCATATGGGATACCACATGGACATATCCTTCTCAAATGGTACTTCCTCTTGCAGAGTCGCCATAAGTCTCATTTCATTTTCTGTGTCCCTGGTTTTCTTCCCAGATAATGGTACGAATGGATAAAACTTGTTAGATTTGTAATTATAAATTAAATACCAAGCGCTATTCTTACTATTATTCTTATTATTTTCAGTAATAGCTGGTTTGGGTTGTTGGCCAAATTCAAAAACGGATGCCAATATTTGGCTTGAAAATCCTCTTTCCTGTATAGTATCCCCGACAGCGGTTATAGCTGCTAACAGGTCTTCCATACTCGTTGCTGTAAGGAGGATCCAAAGATATCCATACGAATCAATAACGGTTCGATATTCTAAATCAAAATCCGGCTTACTGATCCCAAGGAATCTTTGGATTTCATCCCTCATTTCATCAAAGTACATACCGCTAGTGGATTTGACACTCAAGCCGCATCTGCCAGTATATTTTAAACCAAGCCTGGTTTCCAACGTGATTCTTGCAGAGGACAGACAAAAAATTGCATCAGAATCTGTTTCTGGTTTGTTGTTCTTGTTATGATAAACGCCTTTTCTAATTTTGCGAAAGAAGCTCAACTCATGGAAGCCTCCATCTCCATGAGCTTTTGTATTCTCTTTTCGACCGGCGGGTGAGTAGAGAAGAGATTGAGAATCGTACTACCAGACATTGCTGGTATGATAAAAAACGCGTTTAACCCCTCAACCTGTCGCAAATCCTTTGTAGGCATTCGCTGCATATTGCCGCTTATTTTCATCAATGCGTTAGCTAACTTAGCCGGCTTCCCAGTCATTTGGGCAGACCCTATGTCAGCAGCAAATTCCCTGTAACGCGAAATAGCTCGAATAATAAGGAAGCTGACAAGCCAAGTGAGCATTGCAACAATTACTACAATAGCTAGCCCACCTGCGTTGTTGCGATCTCTGCCACCGTATCCATAGCCATAACCGTAACCCATACCACCGTAAAATCCAAATTGCATAAGATACCATGCAACCGTAGAGAATAGACTTGCAAGTGTTAGAACAAGAACATCTCGGTTTCTAATGTGCGTTAATTCGTGTGCAAGTACGCCTTCTAATTCTTCCGTGTCTAGCAGATCTAACAATCCAGTAGTTACAGCTACTACAGAACTGCGCTTTCCTTTACCTGTTGCAAAGGCATTAGGCATTCTTGTATTAATTACAGCTATTTTTGGCTTAGGAAGACTATTTCTTGCAACGATTCTTTCTATAACATCGTGTAGTTGTGGATACTGATCTCTTGTTACTATTTTTGCCCCTGAGCTCCAAAGGACGATCTTATCTGAAAAATACCACTGTAGCAGAATCATTATAGAAGCAACTACGGTTATTGAGATAAAATCTAGACCAACGTACACTAGCGCGCTAAGAAACACAATGTAGAGAAGTGCAAGTATGCCAAAACTAAGAACCATCCGGACAGTCAGGCCCGTGTCGCGTCTCTGCCACGACGGTCTCCTTGGAACAGACAAGTGCAAATATAATTAAGCTGAAACCACTTTTAATTATTTGCCTGAATCAATTATAAAACGCTCGAGCCTGTCCATTGCATCCTCAAGGACTTGTTCATTAGCAAGATAAACTATTCTAAAGTGGCTTGCACCGAATTCTGATCCAAAGCCAGAACCATGAACTGTCAGTACTCCTGTATTATTAAGTAACTCAAGGACAAAGTGCAAGTCACTATGCCAGCGGGAGCGCAAATTGATCTTTGGAAAGACATAGAAAGCACCACGTGGAACTTTGCAGGTCACTCCTTCAATTGCATTTAGGCGTTTTATGATGTAGTCTCGTCTTTTACGCAATTTGGCAACCATATCTATAATATGATCCTGAGGGCCCCTTAATGCCTGCACCGCAGCTTTTTGGACGGGAAGGTTTGTAGATATACGTACCCTCGCAAGTTTTGGGACGTTCTTTCTGAATGAGGCGAGTTTTTCTGAAGCACTATTTATACAGATATATCCACATCTCCAACCTGTCATAAGATATGCCTTAGAAAACCCATTAAGCAAAATCAATGGCGCATCTTTTGTAACATTTCCTATACCAGTAAATTGACTATCAAAAACGATCTTATCATATATTTCGTCACATATAACATACAAATCATGTTCAGCAGCCACATCAATCAGTTGCTGCAAACTTTTGCGATCGAAAACTTCTCCAGTAGGGTTATTTGGACTGATTATACATAGTGCCCTAGATCTTGGGCTAGTCTTAGATCTCAAGTCTTCCAAATCAGGCCTACCGTCATCGTGCAATTTGAATTCTACAGGTTTTCCGCCATAGAATTTGACATAAGATGCATATGGAGGATAATAAGGGCCCGGCATAAGAATCTCTGTGTTTGGATCAACCACAGAGGCCATAGTCATATCAAGTCCCTCCGAAACGCCGTTTGTGATCAATACATCGTCTTCTTCTATCGAGAGTCCCTTGTCTCTTTCTTTGTATACAATGGCCTTCCTCAGCTCAGGCAGTCCCTCTGATTCTGTGTAATAATTTTCGTTCTTGTTGACTGCATCGATCAATGCCTGTTTGATATGGTCAGGTGTGTTGAAACCATACTTTACAGGATCTCCTATGTTGAGATAAATTATGGGCTTTCCCGTTGCCTCATAATGTCTTGCATGCGAAATTATATCACGTATAGCATATTCTACGCCTGCCGTTCTCTCAGAGACTTTCAATTGATATTCTAAGACCAGGATGCCTAGTTAAACTGTTCCGTACGCAGATATTGTATGCGGTTATCACAAATTTGCAAACGACGATCGAATGTTATTAGCACACGGATTTGGTAGATACAATACGGCTCAGTTGAATTGATATATGGCGCTATCAAAGAAGGCAAATAGGGGCCCGTAGCGTAGCTTGGATATCGCGGCGGTCTTCGGAACCGCAGATCATGGGATCGAAGCCCATCGGGTCCGCATTCTTGAACTCATTCAATCAGTTACCAGATATTATTTGTCTGATCCTCAGGGTGAGTATTCCACTATCGTGGTAAAGATCTCCAATAACCCTGAATTCCGAGCCGGTTTTTAAGAGCCCTCTTGGCCCGTCATAGTCGTATCGATTAAGCCTTGCGTGCCACTTATCATCAACCAATACAAGAGCCTTCCCAGGCAAAATTTTCTCAATATAAACGTTATAGGATTTTCCATGAGCATGTTTGACGCTTTCAACAGCGGTTAGCCTTCCATCATCTAACCACTCTATCTTGTTTAATTTTTCGAGTTTTTTTATTGCTTCGATTAGCACAAGATTTTCAAGATTAAAGCTGTCGCGAAGATTTTCGGCGTCGATACCTTCTTTTCCCGCTTTTGCTAGCTCCAAGTAAATCAGTCTCATGGCTTTTTGTACATCTCTCTTAAACTTACCTACAACCAAATCTTGTTGCAGAACAGAAGAGGTTTGTTTACTTCTTGCCTGTAGCCTGTTTAGATGTATTCTTGTTGTTGCGTCATGGCTATTCGATGGTGTGTTATTATGCTCAGAGTCTGCTCCAATTCTTTTTGTCAACTGGTATTGTAGTCTCATTTGCCTTTGTTCGACAACAGATAGCTCTTCTGATGTCATAGGATTGGATTTCAAGGGCAGTCTTGAAATTTGTTTTAGACTGATGCTTGATATATTACTCAAGCGCTTGTGCATCATTTCTATTCGCCTTTGGCTTGCGACGTAATAGCGTCTATCAACCGTGTCATTGGCGGCCAGTATAATAACTGAGCCTGCTGACTTTCTGCCCGTTCTACCTTTTCGTTGGATGTATCTTATTTCACTTGGTATTGGTTCATAAAAAATAACAAGACCTACCTCTGGTATGTCTAGCCCCTCTTCAGCTATTGAAGTCGCTACAAGAACGTCAAAGTCGCCATTCCTAAAAGATTCTAGAACGATTGCTTGCTCTTCTTGACTCATGCCCTCGTCGCCTTCTCTTTTTGCTTGACCTACAAATCTGGAACACCTGATCCCCGCCGCGGATAAAATTTCTGTTATATGCCTTGCAGTATCTCTATACTGAGTAAATATCAAGGTCTTCGAATTACTCTCTTGCATGTCAGTATACGAGAGTCGAGATTGCTGCCACTTCACGAGCTGTAACAAGCGCTGCATCTTTGGGTGATCTTTTTGTATTCCTGATAGGAGCGTTTTTACTTCTAAGATTCTAGGATCCGCACGCAGAAAGGATTGTGTCTTTGAGTCGTTTCTTTCTGTCCTATCGAGAAACGCTTTGAGTGAATATGAACCTTGACTACCCATTAGCTCAACACAATACATCAAATTCAAAGCAGCTGATTGATTCGAAAGAGCAATGTAAAAAGGGCCTCTTTGCTCTTCCATAGCAAGTTCAAGGTTATATCTAAGCGTTTCTCCTGCCTGTATCAGGTCCCTTTTGAATATCCATTCTATGTTTTTTTTAATTATGCCTCTTTGAATAAGCCACTTGAGTTTCTCTTCAAGCGCTGATCTGAGTAATGAGATAACGTACAAGTATTCCTCTGGCAGGGTAAGCCATTCCCACCTGACATCAATTGGGTTTACAAACGGCTTTACGTCATCATCATCCTCAGTTCTGTATTCTATCTTCTCAATTGATAAGTTATTACACACCTCCTGCACTCTATTTTTCTCGGCACCCGGGCTCGCTGTTAAGGCCAGTAAGAGAGGATTTGGTGATTGCTTGATGTATTGCATTGCTATTGAGGTATATGCGTAGTCTTTTACAGCTCTGTGTGCTTCATCGAACACCAATAAACTAAACTCAGCTAATGATAATCTGCTTTCTGCTAAGTCGTTTCTGATGACCTCCGGTGTCGCAAACAACAATCTTATATGCTTCTGATTCCACACCACTGAACGATATTCAGGAGCAGTCTTGCCTGTTACGAGTGAGGTCTGTTCTTCTGGTATTTTGAGAGCTAATAGAAAAGACATCATGTGTTGAGATACAAGTGGCCTAGTGGGAGCCATAACTAGTACACGTTTATCTCTGTATTCATATAGCGTATTGGCGCAAACAAGCAAAGCTACAATCGTCTTGCCTAGTGAGGTAGGAAGAATGACAAGCGTGTTTTTGTCAGAAGACGATTCAGCTATATGCTTCTGGTAAGTTCTTAGCTCAAGAAGTTTCTCCCAAACGAGAGGATGCTGAACATATTTAACTGAACCTGGAACAGGAGATGACAATCCAACAGCAGAATTATTCACAGTACTTGCAAATAATCCTTTAGCGGAAATAAATATCATTAGATTATGCACGTACCCAGAATAAAATCCAGTGGATTATGTACCTACAGCAGTGCTGATGTGTAATTACTATCAGATTGTATAATACGCGAGGCTATCTGCCTTGTGCATACTTAACTTTCTAACCACCTTCTGCTAGTTGATGACCAATTGACCTGTATTTCCACTTCACAAGCTCACAACTCATATTTCGATTATATCTCCCTGATCCGCCGCTAATGGCCTTTTCTTTGGGGGATTAATTTCATCCATACTTTTTGCTAATTGGGATATCTTTGGACTGGAGACAACTTTGTTGATCTCAGCTATTTCCGATTCCGATTTGACTACTATTCCTCTTTTCTTTGTTGGGGAGCCAGTAGAATCTACTGGATTTATTTCGATTGCTAACGTCGCTGGCCTTCCTTTGAATGGCGGCAACTTCAAAATAAATACACCGGGTACACTCGTTGGCTTCCTTTCCCAGTCTGTTCCGTCCTTTAGAAATCCTGCCAGTCTTTCATCGGTACTCATTCTTATGGCTATCGAAACTAAATAACTTTATACATATAAAAACATAAAGCTCGACAATCCTAAATTACGATCTAGTGTAATCAGGCTAAGATTCGGCCTTTGAACATAAACAAATATTAGCTGATTCACATATAACATATTCAAATCCTATTCTACATGAGAAGCAGCAAAATGGGTTGTATTAAATGTATGAATTGGATCAACTACAAAATATGTTACCTGCTCAATTGCTCAGAGCCAAAATAAGAAATAAAGGAAAAAATGTAGAGCCACTCTTTTGTGCACATAGCACTGGAGTAGGTTCATGCGGCGCCGATGACATCCATCTAGCGGCAAAGCTAATTGAAGAATTCGATGAATCGTGGAAAAATAGGGAAAGGAGTGGGCTTCTTTCTGAAAGAGTAAGCATGCTCGAAGAGCAATATGGAGACTACAAGCTAGTAAGAGGATTGTACACATTACTTCAGCGAAGGTGTATTTTTGGCTCAAAAAAAAGCGAATTGACAGAAACAAACAACAGGACAGCGAAAAGAGATCTCCTCCAAGCCACTAGTCAGGACGCACTAGAATTAGCCAGCAGGTCTATTGACCCAGTCGATATCAGAAGGCAAATATTCGAAGAATCTTCTAAGAGAGGTTTTGGGCTAACAGATTCTGAGAGATCAGAGATAATCAATTGCGTTGCATCAAGATTGGGGATCAGTACCTCACTGATGGTTGAAAACATGTGGAATGACTTAGAGGACAACTTGATAATTGAGCATTTCTTTAAATTAAGCCCAACGGAATTGATAGGATGGTATAACCTCTCACTTGTTCAAACGCTATTTTTCAATTGTACGCATGTAGAGTTTTCTGTAAAGGGAGGCCTATATTGGAAACGTGTATTGAGAGATTTAAAGAGACTGGGCCTCATGTATTATCTTGAGCAAAGAGAAGAATTGTCTGGACCGCAAAAACAAAGCTACAGGGAGAATTATATTCGAAATACTCAAAATTGGTTATCGTCCGAAAATAGCGGTACTGGCATAGTATGCTCTGTCAGTGGACCTTTGAGTATATTTAAATTAACAGAAAGGTATGGAACGTCGATCGCAAAGCTTCTGCCCTCGATAGTCTCCGCTGGAAGATGGTTCATCAAAGCTTGGATAGTAAGGAAGAATTTCACTTCAGGCAAGAGGATATATGAATTTGAACTGTCAGCGGATAAATCTCCCCTGTTGCTATGCGAGCCAATTCGAGATGGGTTTAAAATGGGCAAAACGCTCCAACAGCTTCTCAATGGTAATATAGATAGCACTAGTAATACATATTATGATAGCAAAGTAGAAGAAAACTTTGCAAAGAGATTCGCACAATCTGTCAAGGGCTGGAATCTAATAAGAGAACCCGATCCAATCGTGCTCTCGAACGGCAAAGCATTGATCCCAGACTTCATGTTTGAAAAATATGGTAAAAAAATATATTTTGAAATAGTAGGATTTTGGACAAGAGAATACCTCGAGAAGAAGCTTGAGAAGATAAGAGACATAACAGCGACAGAAAAAGCCAATAAGCCTGATTTTTTAATGGCGGTTAATAGCGACTACTATGCGGCCTCTAGTAGTAGCACCAGCACGAAAGAAAAAACAGGTACTTCACAAATTTTTAATTTTATTGAAAACAACCAGTTAATAAGGTACAAGGGAAACGATATACCTCTCAAGCATATCTTGGAATATCTGAAGTACGCTGAACAAGTCCTAGAGCGAGAAATTGCAAGCAGGCACTCTGATCTATTGCTAGTACAGCTGCGAGAAGCAATTGAGAGGTCAGAGTCACAAAACACAGTAATATCACTTGATGATCTAGCCGAAAAATGCACGGTACCAGTAGAAGCGGCTCTAAGAATTATCAAGTCAGAATTGCCGGTAGAAGAAAGCAAAAATGAAAACTACCAACGAGAT
This sequence comes from Thermoproteota archaeon, assembly GCA_046731995.1. GTDB lineage: Archaea > Thermoproteota > Nitrososphaeria > Nitrososphaerales > Nitrososphaeraceae > JAFAQB01. Next base: position 9,898 of record JBKPMB010000106.1, read on the forward strand.
CAGGGCTACGTCAACTTCATGATAGTGGGTAAATTTCTAATACCTAAATCAAAGGCTAACGAGCTAGGGTCGATATTAGACAGAGAGAAGATAACACGGTATAATGAGGCAAGTTTGCTATTTGCAAAAAATGGAATTCCCGACGAATGTCATGCTGAGCTTATCTCTAAATTGGGTTTTGGAATAGTATGGAAAGGTATTGATTATAATAATGCAGCTATTGAGAAGAATATCGATAGGTTCTAGCATACTACATTTTAAAGATCTACCACCTTATTTTCCGAAAAATAGATGCTTATTTTATATTTATATCGTAAATCACGGTTGTATATACATTGATGTCAAGCGAGTTGGAACGTAACTGCAAGATTGCTATTATTGGCGGTGGTATTTTAGGTACCTCGGTTGCATATTTTTTATCTTCTATTTTCGGTTCACAAGTACTAGTGATAGAGCAGGAAACAAATGTTGCTTTGCATACAAGCAGCAGAAATACAGGAAAAGTGCACGCTCCTTTCCTCTATGACCCAACGAAGAAGAAGCTTTTTGCAAGGGCTGCATATCTAGGGTATGACATGTGGCGCAAGTATTCTGATATCAAACAAATCCGATTTGTACAAGATGGTGTCTTGGAGGTAGCAGTGGATCAAAGGGGCATAGACATGCTTCGAAAATATAAACAATGGGCAGTAGAGAATGGCATACGCCCAGAAGAAGAGATTAAGATCTTAGAAAAAAGCGATGTTAAAAACATGGAGCCTAGCGTGGATTGTCATGCAGGGCTCTATTGTTCTAGAGATGCTTCAACAGACTATGGAACTCTGACAAGAAGCCTTTTTTTTGATGCCCAATCGTTTGGATGCAGGTTCTTGCTTGGACACAAGCTAAGAGGAGTGACGCATTCTAACACCAAAGGATTAATTATGGTCTTAAAGGACGCCCATAATCAAAAAAAAATAAACACCGAATTTTTAATCAATACTGCCGGCGGAAATGCACTAGATATTGCGCATTCTATGAATCTAGCTCAGGAGTACACGGATTTTCATTTCAAAGGAGAATATTGGGAGGCTCCAGCAGGATATCGAAACCTTACAAAGCTAAGCATCTATTCTGTGCCAATGATGCCTGACTATCCGTTCCTAGATCCCCATTGGATAGTTAGAACGGATGGAAGACGGGAAATAGGTCCAAGCGCTGTCCCGGTTTTTGGCCCTTATGCTTATGACTACAAAGCAAATTTCAAGTATTTCCTACCGAAGACTTATGAATCCTTAAGAGCGGTCGGTGCTCGAAAGATCTTCTTCGATCGACAATTCTTGTCGCTAGTCAGTAAGGAATTCAAAAGTTCTGTTTCCAAATCATCAATGATAAACAGAGTCAAAAAATTTTTGCCACAGCTAAAAGTATCTGCATTCTCAAGAAAGGGCACATCTGGTATTAGGTCTCTGTTAGTAAACAAAGACGGAAGGTTTGTACCGGATACATTGATCATTAAAGATTCCTATTCTGTACATGTTCTAAACTATAATTCTCCAGGCGCGACAGGAGCCCTGCCTATCGCAGCAATGATCTCAAGTCAACTATTTGAAGATGGACTTCTTAGTTCTCTGTCAGACCAATCTAAAAGTAAATCAATATTCGACTTTCATACAATTGCGGAGAAAATGAAGGGATAAATTGTTTTATATATGATTAAATTGACGCGATGTAGTTCTCTTGCACAGTTGCTACACACTCCATTGTATCTTTTTATAGCATTTCATACCTTCAGAACAAAAATTAAAGAGTGGCTTAAATTTTCACCTAGCTCGCCTTGCAGCTGAGGCTATCACGTATGCCAATCCCACTATCAGTCCAAACGCCAATGGTATCCATACACTGAAACTCTGGGTGCTGAAATTTATTTGTTGTATTAAGCTACTAATGAATTCCATTTCTGCTATAGAATTCCCTTAGGTACAATATAAGGTTTATAGCGTAACGTTGGCATAAATTCATTAAAGAAGTAATTACGTCAGTTGAGCTGATGGATGTTATTATTTAATATTACAAATAAATCTTCTAAATTTTAGTACGAAGGCTAGAGTATGTCAAGCGCAAGAACTACATCATATGATTTGATCCTTTTTTGCGGTGGGATTAAATAACGCTAAAATCAAGTGCTTGATAAGATGAAGATGCAAAAGGAACTTCGCAAGTTTTGTCCCAAATGCAAAACGCATACTGTACAATCAGTTTCAATATATAAGAAAGGCAGGGACAGAAAGACGGCAGAGGGAGCCCGCAGGCACGCAGAAGACAAGAAAGGATATGGAGGACAAAAGTTTCCCGAGCTAAAGAGAACCGCCAAGACTACAAAGAAAATCACCTTGCGATATACTTGTAAGAATTGTCAGAGAAAAACGATGAGTGAGGGAATAAGAATGCGGAAAATGGAGATCCAAGCCTAACTATCGTGAGTTAGTATGGCAACTAAAAATAACATAATGGTTCCAAAACCTGGCAGCAAATTTATATCTGTCGAGTGCACACAGTGCGGAGAAAAAAGAATTATTTTTAGTCACAGTACAATGGATATAACCTGCAAATCTTGTGGGCAAATAATAGCCAAGAAGACAGGATCCAAAGCCAACATTATTGGGAAATTTGTAGAGGCATTTGACTAGACACTAGATGACATTAGCATTTCTGCGATCTCAAAGTCGGACCTTGTATTAACGTTGACTGCCACTCCTTTTTGGTTCATTATCAAGTAGTGTTCATCGATTTTAGCTCCGCTGCAGGCCTTTGAAGAATCGATTATACAGATACCGCTATAGCAATACTGTCTTGAACCGATGCTAAGCATTATGCTCGGATTAATCCCGATATCGGTGACATATCGCTTTTCGGACACCACACAAGTACATGGATGCTCCCTTTTCGAGTTCAAAACGATTCGATTAACATCTTTTAATGTTAGCAGAGGAAGGTCTGCAGTTACCACGAAAGCTGTCGCCGGCCTGAGTGTATTTAGTACCATAGAAATATCATTTGAATAGCCTAGACCTTCGGTTTGTACAATATCTACCTTGTGTGAAAGATTTGACAGAAGGTATGATTTTGTATTCGGGCCATTGGAGCTGGTCGCAGCGACTATTCTACTGAAATTTTTTGATTGCAAGAGAGTATCAATGACTAGATCAACCATAGTTTTACCGTTCAACTTCAAGAGCGGCTTCTCTATATTTGCAAAACCTCGCATTCGGCTCCCCTTACCCCCGCACATTATAGCGGCAGTCATCATTAACCTTACTGAATAAATGAATTGCTATAAAACTATGCTAAAAATGTATAAGTCCAGCAAAATGAGACTTTTTATGGACAAACAGTCTAAATGCATCCAATTTACAACTCGTCGCGATGAAAAAATGCAAATAAATTATAAACCTTCTTTGGACAATTCCTATTTCTAAATATCCAGTATTCTACTGGATTAGATAACATTTTTTTCAATTTGCATCACCATATAAGGTAACCATTGTAAATACTAGTATCCCTTAAGGCATTATTGTAGATAAAACCACTAAAGAAGAAAGCCGAGTGATTTCGTTTGAAGCGCCCATGACATCACCAGAAATACCACCAAAGGATCGATTTGACAAAAACTGTATAAGAGCTGCCACTGCTAGTGAGATGCCGAGCGCTACTATACCAAAATAACCACTGCCTGAAAACCATACGGCTACAATGGATATGATGCTTGCCATAATCATTTTTCGCTTGTTCTTCATAGCAACTGTAAACGGCGAGCTGAATCCATTCCAGGCAGATCTTCCTTTATGTGCCTGCATAACCATGATATATTTTGCAATTACCTCAGCAGCAATTATACTACTGAACAGCCTCATCTCATGATGGAAGCCTGAGAGCGCAACAATCATGCCGGCTACATAAAGACTTATCGCCATTGCTCCAGCAGAACCCGCTGCGGGATCGCGCATAGCATTTTGCTTAGCTACTTTCTCCCCTTTTGTCATCAATCCATCAGCAAAATCAGCTAGTGCATCAGTATGATGCAAACCAGTTAGCAGCGAAATGGCTGTAGTAACTATAAATCCAATTGTGAGGGGTTGAACGTAAGGCCAAATCATATATGCAAAGCCTCCAATGATCGCTCCTATTAGTAGGCCTGCTATTGGGAATAAATGCATGGCATTTGCAACGCTATTTAAGTCATTAATGTATGATTTTGGACCTGGGATTATAGTTAAAAATGCTATTGTTGCTTGTATTGATTTAATTTCCAAAGATCATCGTCCACCAACTTAGAAAATATAGGACCGTTATCAACGGCACAGAAATGATTAGGGAAAAAACAACTACCGTGTATCTCATGATAGAAATTGCAATCTTGCATTTTTCGATTAAAGCGTCATCACAATTATCACCTAGAGAATAGTGATCAATTTTTTCAAGGTTCATTCTAAGAGCACCGGCCATTGCTGCCATAGGATAGCCTGCATTTCGACTAGACGTTTTGTCGTGGTCTCGACGTAAAATTTCAATGGATTTCCTCCAGTCTGCGTGAACAATCTTAGCAGCAATTATCATTATAGCTGCAGTTATCCTTGAAGGTAAATAATTAGCAACTGTGTCAAGAAGTGCAGGCATCCATCCAATATCTTTATGATAGACGTCATTGTATCCTAACATCGAATCCAGAGTGTTAATGATTCTATATGAAAAGGCACCCGTTGGTCCAAGAAAAGAATAATAGAATAAGGGCGATGTGATACCATCAACTATATTTTCTGCTATCGACTCAATAGTCGCAGAGATGATATGCTGTTCATCTAAGTTCCTCGTTTCTCTTTTTACAATCATAGATAGGTTAAACCGCGCTTTTATCACATCCCCCTTTTCTAGAGCGCACATAACAGCAATAGCATGTTTTTCCATTCCTTTTATTGCAATAGTAATTTTTAGGATTAGTGCACAAAAAATAACTAAAGCAATGTATCCTATTGCATGTAAAATGGCAACTGCACAAAAATGAACAGCAATCCCAAATAACACAATTAACATGATACAAAAAACAGCCGATCTGAATCTTTCTTTTTTTGTTGTATCACAAACAGTCATAGTGTTGACATAAGAACGGTCCTGCTTCAGCCTAGGTGTGAAGTATTGTATGACGCTTCCTAACCAAGCTACGGGATGAAATTTGCTTCTTGGATCGCCCAACATAAAATCAGCACAAATAGCTACGCCAAGAGCCAATAGCATCGATTCCAACAGGATCATTTATTGAATCCTATAACATGATTGGACAATTCTTGAATATCGATGCTTTTGTGTACAACCTGTGCTATAAGGTTTATTTGCTCATTCCACTGCAGTTCATTCGTTATGCGATTATCTGATAATTGTTTATCGAGAGAGTCTTCATTTGGCAAGGAAAAATCTGCCTTTGGAACCACTCCAAAAAGTCTCCTCTTAGTTATTTTCTGGATTGAGTTAATAGCCGGCTCTAGCAGGTTCTTATCTCCACGAAATTTGTTTATTATAAAACCTTTTATCAATTGCCTATGAAGAGGCTTCAGCAGCCGCATCGTGCCAACAATACTAGCAAAGCATCCTCCCCTCTCAATATCTGAAGATATGATCACCGGAGCCTTTACTTGATTAGCGAGCAACATATTTGCTATATCGTATCGCTGAATGTTTATCTCGGCTGGAGATCCAGCCCCTTCAATTATAATCAGGTCGTTTTCTTCCCTAAGGGTGTCTAGACTAATTAATGCAAATGGGAAGCCTTTTTGCAGCACGAATTGTTCATAGTATGTTATCGCATGCATTTCGTCGTAAAATTCACCGCCAAGGATGACCTTGCTGCGGTAATTGCCAATCGGCTTCAGTAAGATAGGGTTCATTCTGAGATCCGGTTTCTTTCTTGAAGCAACGGCCTGAATGGCTTGTGCAAGTGCTATTTGATTTGAGGTATCTTTGATACTATAAGCATTGGATGACATGTTCTGAGCCTTGAAGGGGGCTACGCGATATCCCATATCACTGAAAATCCTGCAAAGTGCAGTGACAAGTGTTGTTTTTCCGCATCCAGACGACGTACCCTGAATCATCAGTAGCTTGGCTTTGCTCATATCTGCATATCAAATGATTGTAAAGCACTGAGCAGCAATAGATTTTGCCTATGAGTTTTAACTGCTACCCGGATATAGCGATTACCCATGCCATTAAATGTGCTACAATCTCTGACCAGTACACCAGTTTTCGCTAACATATGATCTCTAAGCTTTGTAGAATATTCTCCCTTCAAACGAATCAAAAAGTAGTTCACATCTGACCTGCACGCCACAAAATTTTGCAGCTTATCTTCTATGTAAGAATTCATAAACCTTCTTTCTTTTTTTATCAGTGTTTTTGCTTTTGCTATATACTTAGCGTCACTTAGAGCGACAATTGCAGCCAATTGTGCGATGCCATTAACATTCCAAAATATACGATTAGCTGCTATTTGCTTTGCGAGCTTAGGATTGGTAACACAATATCCGACTCTAAGACCTGCGAGCGCAAAGGACTTGGTAAATGATCGCAAGACTACCAAATTATCGAATTCTTTTACTTTATCGATAAACGAATAAGCTCTATTATTGTCATCGACTAGCTCTATAAATGATTCATCGACCAAAATTTTTGTAGAACTGTCCAAGCTTTCGACTATTTTTTTGATTTCGTTCGTTCCCATGAGCCCGGTAGGATTGTTTGGATTACAAACGAAAACAGCATCCTGGTTTTTTGATTTTTCTAAAAGAGCCTCAGAATCTAACCTCATTTTTTTTAATGGAACTAACATGACGTTTGCGCCAGCTCGATTTGAAGCGGCTTCATATTCACAAAAAGTTGGCGTAGGGATCAGTACCTTATTGCGAACGAAAGATCTGGCGAAGTCATGGATTATCTCTGTCGCGCCGTTACCGACGCAAAGACAATCTAAAGTTAATTCACTATCCAAGTAATTCAGTATGTTCTTTTTAAGTTCTAGACATTCAGGATCAGGATAGGAAGATGAAACACTGGACAAATGTTTCCGTACTGATGCGAGAACTCTGCTTGAGATTCCTAACGGGTTGACATTCGAACTAAAATCGACTTTCACCAGTTTAGGGTCTACTGAATAAAGACCGCCATGCACGCACGAAATTGGTTTGGCCATTCTTGCTGCCGTTGCTAAGCCAACCATAGCTCATTGTAAGATGGGACAGATATATAGAATGAATGCTTTGCTGAATTCTGGGTACAAATGAAGTTATTCATTTTACAAAAGGTAAGTCTGAAACGATTATTAATTACATGAGAACTAACGCTATTATCGATGCTAAAAGTCGCACTTATCGGTGCTACGGGTGCAGTAGGGCAAGAATTTGTCATAGCCCTAAACAAACATCCGTGGTTTGAACTAACACAAATTGCCTC
>JBKPMB010000107.1:0-5357 GCA_046731995.1 Thermoproteota archaeon
GACAAAGTATCTCATCATATTAATGCTATTTTTGGACCTAGCATTTCTGATGTCTTAACAGAAAATCTTGAGTTTGAATATTCTAGAAGAACTGGAAGGATTAAAAATATCCACATCGGAAAACATTTGTTTGCGACTATGCGAACCGATGGTGGACTTGCTTTGACAATATTTGGAGCAACAGAATTGTTGAAGAAGAAACAATTCAAAGAGAATTGTGTCCTCCCATATAAGGAAGCAATACCATTTGTCAGTGAGGGTAGGTCATTATTTTGTAAACATGTTGAGTGGTGCGGTTCAAATGTGAAAGTAGGTTCTGATGTAGCAGTTATAGACAAAAACGACATTGTTATAGCAACAGGAAGATCGCTATTCGGATCTAATTTGATGAAATGTTATCAGAAAGGAGTTGCAGTTAAGGTCAGAGAAGGAATAAAAAGCCGATCAAATTAAATAAACGCGATATGATGCGCGGCGGAAATCGCGAAATGAGGCGCATGTTGGATAAGATGGGCCTTGAAATGAAAGACCTCGGTAGTATTGAAGAGGTAATTATCAAAACAGAGACCAAAGAACTTTATCTTATAAAGCCCCAGGTAATTGAAATGAAGGGTAAGGATAGTACCATATTCCAAGTAGTGGCCACGAATATAGAAGAGAAACAAAGAGACATCCCTGTATTTAAGGAAGAAGACGTCATCCTTGTTATGCAACAGGCAACTGTTTCAAAAGAAAAAGCGATTCAGGCATTAATGGATTCCAAAGGCGATATGGCACAAGCAATTTTAAATCTTACAACATAAAACGGCTCCCTTATTTGATTACATAAACTTCAAATTAAAGCGACAGGCTGATTCGTGGATTTGATAAACACAGTATTATTTCACTGCATCGCACATGCTATAGAAAAACAAGGTTTTATGGATCTACCGCTATGATGAGAGGTGATCTGGAAATCATATGTATAGTCAAAGCTAGGTCTATCTGAGTACAAAGAATTTTACATGATTTGATCCTATATAAATCAAATTTGCTCTTCCTTTTAAATTGGCCATTGAATATGATAGTAAGATATTATTGTCAATTTAATTCTTGTTTGCCATTTATATGATCACTGGTGTTATGAATTTGACAAAACATACCTGTTTCAAATATTATGAATCTTTCAAGGACAAGTTTTCTACAAAATTTAAGGATGGAATGTAATGGAATATAGTTTGAAGTAGTAGTAAGTTAAAATCAATATTATCTTGAGATTCAGGATAGCAAGAAAATCAGATAGAGACGACATTATGAGCTTTTGTAATTACACTTTTAGCTGGGGGGATTATATCGCTCAGGTATGGGATTTATGGTATGCAGATCCAAATGGCAAATTATTTGTTATAGATCTTATAGAAAAGAAGAGGAGGAACAATAAGACATACAAAACCAAGTCAGCAATTGCAGTTTCACATGTAGCATTATGCCCAAATAAAAAACTAATTTGGCTTGAGGGTATTAGGGTTCATCCAAATTATAGGCGCAGTAAGGTCGCGACTCACTTAATAAGAAAAATGCTTCTATATGGAAAGAAACAAGGGGCTAAAGAGGCATCTGCTATTGTTGCAGTGAATAATATTGTATCGCAACATATGATTAAAAAAAATGGTTTTAAAGTTGTCTCAAAGTGGGCGTATTATGAAGTCACTCCTAAAAAAGTCATCCGTAAAATAGATCATATGAGAATGAGGAGGAGGATGACTGTAAAGATTGCATCTTTAAAAGATATTGATGAAATATGGAGCTATCTAATAAATTCCAAAGTTTACAGACTATCAGGAAGACGGTATGTGAGTGCCTGGCGATGGTACTGCCTTGATTATACATCATTAGAACGCTTTATTGAAGAGAAAAGACTTGTCATAACATATGATTCATTGATCGCTGGTGTCGCCATAATTAATAAGAATGGTTATTGGAATAGAAACAATATTTTGCAAGTATGCTATCTGGATTCACCATCTGAAATTGCAATACAAAATCTGATATATTTTATTGTGCTGTGCTATATGATACCAAATAAAAAATCTCCATACCGTTCTAAACGATTTAACCGATTAGAAATTCTCGCGTATCATACCAAAAGGTTGTCATGTGTCATGAAAAAATTTAGCATTGAAGAATCGCAGCAGTTTCTCTTATATACAAGAAACATCTAGCAATTTTTATCAGTGGTTGTTTTACGATATCACACGTAATGCCTTCCTTACTATGCAAGTTAAATTCTTTATTCATGTCCTTATATAATCTCTTTTTACCATTGATAATTTGCTGTATAACATATTAAATATCATTCTGCTTTATAAACAACTCTTACATACTAAGTTAAGCTGTATATAGATCTTTAATAGTAACTCTGCAATTTAGTGGTAACTTTGTCTACATCGATAGATAGAATGAATATAATTGAAAATTAAAAGACCTGATTTGGGAAGCATATATTTGGGCCAAAATTGGAGGTAGAATTTTATAAGAGGTCCAAATTCGGAGCATATATAGGTTATGAGCAGTAATAGCAAATTCAATTTCACTCTTTCTGATGCTGAATGGCAAATTGTTCTAGACTCTCTTAGCAATACCGTATTTAATGAGGATATCTCAGAGGAATCTAGAAAAAAAGCAAAAGATCTATTTCTAAAATTGCAAAAAGTACTCCCAAAAACGTAAATTACATACAAAAATATATTTATTAATCACAATTTTTTGTTGGCTCGGCATGGTGGAGATTTAATAAAAAAGAGATAATTAATTTATCTTCTGTAAATCATCTAAAAATAAGGTAGGTCATCAACTAACCATGTATGCGACTGATGAGAAGTTTTCAAGCAAGATCTACTGCAAAACCTAATGACCTATACCTGTTATAATCGTCTAATAATATCTTTGCTAGGCGCTTCGTTATATCAGTAACACTAAGCAGACCTGCAATTCTATTATCTTCCTCTAAAACGGCTATTCTTTTGATCTTATTTTTTATCATCACCCTTGAGGCAGTATCTAATGAATCGTATGACATGATTGTTATAAGTGGAGATGACATGATTTCTTCCACCTTGATTCTGCTTGCAGCAACATTTTTCAGACAAACACGTTTAACCATATCACGTTCAGTAATAATACCACTATATTGACCTTTTTTGTCAATTACAATTACTGATCCTACTTTCTTTTCCACCATAATGTTAGCAACGTCTTGAGCAGTTTTATCCGAGTCGCTAGTTATTGTGACAACTTCCCGTTGCGACATTATTTCGCTGACTGAGCTCATAATCCACCCATTGTTTGATTCTTATTTTATTTTTATGCAACCCAATAGATCTACTAGATCCTTTTGATAAGGACAAAACCAGCTTTTAAAAAATCATTTGACCATTTACTACGCTTCTTTGCTGCTATTAAAACCATATCAAAACAAAATTGCAGAGTAGCCAATGCTAAATGTATATGAAATAGTGTGAATCTGCTCTTAGCTACAATCCTAATTCTTTTGTTGATAATAAAAAATCAATAGTTACACATTATATAATGTTGAAATAGGTATTGGAAATTACTTTGAAAATTAAATCGGTGCCGGAGGCGGGATTCGAGCCCGCGACCTTTCGATTATGAGTCGAACGCTCTAGCCAGTCTGAGCTACCCCGGCAAGCTCAGCAGCGTTCATCGATAAGGATTCTTTCTATAAGATAATATAATCTATTCAAACGCTTATCCTGTATCTTCTCGGAGGATACTCTTCTCTTTATGAAGACTATGTATATGTTCAGATAATTCCTCCTTTGAGTCAAAGGGTAGTTCACAATACGGACAGCTTAGTTTAGATGTACTAATGTCCCTTGTATAAGCAATGGCCTTAGGATTGATAATACACACTGGCGTTCCACTAAGAGCGGCATCTGCTGTAGATATGGTTGCTTTTTGAATTCTTTCAAAAATATCTTCTCTTGTTACCATTCCAAGGACGGCTGCATTGGAACTAACCATTATCTGCCTTATAAGGTGTTTATCCATAATTGAAAGTGTCTCTTGGATTGTAGTCTTAGGGTCCACGGCTAAGACAGGACTATTCATAATATCTCTAAGCCGTACTTTGGCTGGATTTCTGCCTTTGGACATTACCTTAAAGAGTATGTCTGTTTTGCTCACTATTCCTACTGCTTCTCCCTTGTCCCCAGATACAAGTACACTGCGAGCATTTCTTTCCTTCATAGTTTTAACTGCTTCATTAGCAAATCTGTCACTTTCAAGGAGGATTACATCTCTATTTAATACAACTTCGATTGGTGAAGATAGAAACGATGTGATATTGTCTGAAACATATGACAATTACTTTATAATAAACCAACATGTTTTATTTATAGTTGATGTCATATAAGCATCTGCATTGCGAACTTGGGGACGTAAAACTCTAGTTACTAATACATTTATCTGATTGGAAAATAGTATGCCTTTGGATAACACAATGAGCATCATGGATATAGAACTAGCTTGTTTATTCCTGAACTGCGCAGGCAGCTCAAACTTGGTTATATGGCTGAGACTAAAGGGAGGTAGGGAGGACTAAACCAAAATGAAATTCAAAACATGTACATTTTTACTTTGGCTTCAGGCAAAAGGCTTATGAAAGATTACAAGCTAATTGGGATGGCATTGCAAAAGATTTGTAACAATGAAGACTTGTTAAATTAAGAGATTTTATCTTATCAAGCCATTTTATCAAGGTCCTGTAGACTTCTTATCCGGTCTGTATTATAGTTTGTGTTGTTTCAAATGATCAGCTCGGCACATACGCAATCCCAGTATAACATATTATTGCCTACATACTTAGCATAACATTATTCAGAAGAAAAAATTTAAAAACTCTAAAAACTAATGGAGTACCATTACCTCAAGCAAAGCTATGTACAATAAGATACCACCATTTAGCAGAAGAAAATCAATCTTTTATTTTCGTGATCCTAAATTAAATAAAAAAGATCAGATTATGTAAGAACGCAAGAAACACAGGCAAGCCGAAATGCTAAGCTCAGACTTCTTTGAAATAATGTTGAGTGTTGCACTGCTTAAGGCCTGGAAAGATATGTGATTGCCAAAAATGAAGGTGAGTTTGATAAGATGCTTCGCTATTCAGATATCATCCAAGAGTGTCAAGATGACTTAAAATTAGTTTTTTGGTAACATATGCAAATCAATATTAACCTTTCACTCTATACATGATGCGCAGTATCAAGATAATATGGCTAACAAAAACAATGATTACTACTATATGCAAGAACAAGTAGCAGAAGAGTATGACTCGCAATATGAACAAGAAAGGT
>JBKPMB010000108.1:0-12184 GCA_046731995.1 Thermoproteota archaeon
GTGATTGCATTCAACCCAACAAGACATTTCTCATATTCTTCTGGCAGCAGTTCGTCGATGTATCTTTTGATGTTCTCTTTTGCACACTTGCTTAGATATTGTATATCCCTTGTAATAGTAGGCCTGCTTATCTGCAATACCTTGGATATCTCTGATTGGTTATAGCCCTGGCTTGCTAGCTCCTGGACTTTGCTTCTGCGCCACTCTATGCTACTATCTTTATTTTGGTTCATCTTGACGCTCGTTTGGTTCATTTTTCACGAAGGAAAAAATCTCATGGTTCATTTTCACGCATGATATACCTCGTAAAAGTTAGCTTTATGCGTTTTCGATATCTGGTTGATGCTAACCAGAGAGAATATAATCGTGTAGGAAACTTTCTCTTAACCTTAATACATTGCATTATATCTCATCCATATGATCTATGTTATGCCCTACATGTAAAAAAGGTGAGATGGAAGAAAAATCTATACTCACAGGTACCTTAGATTCCAATTTGGATACTAGGACAGAACTTATATGCAATATCTGCAAGCAAATATTAGTACAAGCATCGCCTGCAGGAGGATATGTACCTGTTAGCGATAACACAGATGTTAAAAAGACCTAAATGCGCCTATGACTTGAGTCTTACTGAAACATCAGAATGTTTCTAAAGACCTATATTCATGACAACGGGCACGTCCTACGTCGGTTAATCTAATGTTTTGTTCGTTATCCAAAAACTCAAGTGGTTCGTTATCACTATTTTGCAATATATATTCTCTTAGAACTTTCCTAACATATTCTATTTCGAATGTGCGCAAACGTTTTTGTCGTATTTCTTCTACAGGAAAAACGATCGGATCTCCTCTACTATCAATACTGAGATCTTTATTGTTCTCATCGTCTCTCCTACAAAGTTCTTCCATGAAATTTTCGATTATAATTTTCTTATCTAGCTCTGGATTGTCTGTGCTAGTCGTCATAAATCGACTTATACGGACATGCTAAACATAAAGCTAACTGGTATGCCAAAGAAACCAAAAACACCAAAGATATATGAATTTTGTTGCTGCGAATGTGAAACTAGCTTTTGTAAGTTTTTGAATACTATTGCCACTGTGAATGTTATAATTAACTCAGAGTCAGCTTTATTCTTTTATCACTTGCACTTACTACAAGAAAGTAAAAAAATTCTACAACGTATATAAGAAAAGTGCTACATGCGATTGTTTACGTGTGCACCGATACCGCACATACATACATCATGCATGCATCGTACATATTTGGTGCAACATATGCCATAGTCCCCTTATGGTTTGATCTTGGCCATAAGGGGTTTGTTCTTACTATAATTAATTCATTGAGATGATCAAGTGTTACTCGAGTACTACCACTACTAGACCAGATAACTATCATTACAGTATGTATAAAGCATCATTAAGTTACAATAGATCAAAAGTCATATTAGAACAGCAATGCAGTGGTTGTCGTCCTTGTGGAAATAGAAAAAGAGACCACCACTCTCTACATACACCACAAGGACATCTGTGAGCATGACCCCCTTGTGGTTCATATCATATCATATCATATGGTATGGATCATAAGGGGTTTTATAACCAGCGTTATTAGTCTATTGTGTCAACAAGTCCTTACTCGACTTTCTATCAGGCCAAAAAATATAGTTAGTTAGTTGCTTATCGCAGTTCTAGCCTTGTATTTCTTGAATATCTCGTATTGCAGCGCTTTACAAAACGCTTGGAAATGAACCAGCACAAGCAAAGCAAATCGTAAAAGCAATCTACAACCATGAACAGGAAAGCGGCCAGAAGATCAGCATTAGTACCCCGGGTACTAAGTTCGTAGGTAAATTTCTTCTAGAGCCTGAGTTTTTGCCAACTCTCTTTTTGATTGCTTTATTCCATTGAGGATCCTAGCACGGATAAAGTGATCTGATGCAGGTATCTGCTCATATAATTTTTGAAGCTCCTCAATCACACTCTTGTAGACATTTATGCTGTCTATGTATCTCTCTTTTTCAAATTGATCAGGATCGTTCATCAAGCGAAAATATCATTCTTGTGCTTCAGAACGATATCGGTTTTTGTCGTACATCATATCTAAAATACTATTTGCCTAGCGCTCATCCTGGTCAATTGGTCATCATCATTTTCATGATCGCTATTGCTGTTGTTGTCATCGCTGCTTGAATCCAAAGCCAAGTGTTTCTTTTGTTCTTGTTGCTTGTTTCTGATATAGCTCAAGGCACTGTCTATAGTTGTAGCATTTGATAATAATTCCAACTTAACTAAATGAGTGTCTTTGAATACTTCCATAGCATGTAACTTCTCTCTGTTATCATATCCATTTTGCAATATTTCAAACGCATGTTTAAGTAGTATCTAACGCTGCAAGACATATTTGATATTGTTCAGGTAAATGCTCTGTTACATATTCCCTAATGGACACTTTAGCTTGATTGCGCAAATATTGCACATCAGAAACGATGGAAGCCTTTGATACTTGCAGCTCACGAGCTATTTCTTGATAACTTAAACCTCTGGATCTTAGCTCAATGACCTTACTTCTACGCCATTCTAACTGTTCAGATTTTGTGCTCAAATGTGATTTTTGCCTCGTAAATATTATGCTGGTCAGATTTTTAGCTTTATCTGTATGTTCATAAATGATGAATGGACAAAGATAAGGAACTGATAACGAGAGTATTTCTATGCGCTATATAGGAAACTCGATAGCATAAAAAGAGTGCTGTATTAAGAACTTACCTTTTTTATCTTTGAGCCACATACAGGACAGCTCTTATCCTTATGATTCCTTCCACACATCATGCATGCAATTATAGTTCAGTACTGCATTTTCAATATTGTAGTTGTAGTTATAAGGAGAAGTATTGCTAGTATTGTGAAGACCCTTTTGTTTACCTCCTATGAATTTATGCAGAACCCAAGATAAGTAAAGGAAAAATGCCCAAAGAATAAAAATGCCAATGGCTATAGGAGTTGGGAGGACGTAGGATAGGGCTAGACAAGATATCAGTACTATACCAATCCAGACCATTGACGATAGCTTATGTGGTCTAAGCATCATTTTCAATATTGAGGTCTTAATTTGGATCTAGTTGTTATTATCATTTTTCTTTTTTCTTCATCATTGAATAGCTTCTTTATCACTACTATTAATGCTATTATCACAGCGTTATCATATTATATCGTCACCATTGTCATTATTGTTTACCCCAAGTAGCAAACATTATGATAACTGAAACTCCCATTATAACAAAGATTAACCATCCAATAATATTAGATACACGACCATTAGTCTTACTTCTTAGCATTTCCTTGTCATTTGCTATCTTCATGACTGCAAAAAGAATTGGAACAGCAATAATGCCATTAATAACAGCTGTGTATACCAATGCTTTTATTGGATCTATATGGATAAAGTTAATCCATAATCCAATAACAGTAGAAGCAGCTATGACTAAATAAAATCCCTTGGCTTGTTTGAATTTTTTACTGAGACCTTCTTTCCATCCAAAGGCATCTGAAAGTGCATAACCAGAAGATCCAGCTAATACAGGTACAGCTAAAAGTCCAGTACCAATTATACCAAGAGCAAAGATAGTCTTTGATATTTCACCGGCTTGAGGGAATGTTTTTACAAGTGGTTCTAGCGACTTTGCAGCCTGATCCGCAGTTTGTATATCTGTTACACCATGCGCATGAAGACTTCCAGCAGTTGTTATCATTATAGACCACATAATAAGTTGTGAGAATGCCATACCTATCGCAGTATCTTGTCTCATTGACTTGATTTCCTTCTTTGAAATCTTGGGGTTACCTTTTCCAATCTCCTTTATCTTGTGTTTTGCTACATCTTCTTCAGCTTCTTCTGAAGCTTGCCAGAAAAATAGGTATGGCGATATCGTAGTACCAAATATGGCTACAAATATCATTGCAAATGCAGGAGTAAATTCGATGTGTGGAATTATGGTTGAAGCAAATATCTGACCCCAATTACCGCCAACTATTATGGCAGTTGCAAGATATGCAAATAAAGACAAAATAAGGTATTTCAGTATTTTTACATATTTCTTGTAAGGCACAAAAACTTCAGAGAGAATAATAAATGCACTAAAAGAAATAGTTACAACTATAACAGGAATGTGAGGAAACACAAGTCTAATTGATGCTGCCATGGCACCAATGTCTGCACCTATGTTTATTGTATTTGCAATAAGAAGGAGGATTGTAATTGGAAAAACAATCTTCTTTGAGTATTTGTGCTTGATTGCTGCAGACAATCCACTGCCAGTTACAATGCCAATCCTAGCGCACATTTCTTGAATTACTGTCTTCATTGGATACAAAATCAATACTAACCATAGCAGTCCAAATCCAAATTGCGCTCCTGCTTGTGCATATGTTGCTATACCAGATGGATCTTCATCTGATGCTCCTGTGATTACTCCTGGGCCTAATTTATCTGAAAGTTTTGATGACTTTTTATCATGGTGTACATTAAGGTCTTTGTCATTCTCCTCCTCTAGTTCTTCTCCTCCTCCCTCTTTGTCTTGTTCTTTTCTTCTTCCTTTTCGGCTACCGTCAGTAGTCAATTATGACCTCTCTATGTAATTGATAAATAGTATTAATTATCTGCATTTACAACCCATTTAATGTAGGTGTCACAGCCATCATTGCAGTTGCAAGGACTGCTAGTATTGATACTGTTCCTAAAACCAGGTTTCTTGGTTTCATATCTTCTTGCTCTAAATGAAATAGCGTGTTTATAAGCAAATAAAGTAATTGATGTATAGCGTTATAAGATAAGAAACATACAATAATCATTTTAGATTAATAATGCAATAGTGCAATATCAAATAGAAATGTTATAAAGCAACATATACTACTATTCACTGTATATTGTCGTCATCGTCTTCTCATGATGATAATGAAGAAAGGCGAATAAACAAACAAAGGCTCCTAGATAATCTTATGGGGGCAAATGGATTGTGCAATAAGTATTATCACCTAAAAACAAACGAGGGTAAGACCGAATTTGTATTTGATATTAATGATCTTAAAAAACCAGTACAAGAGGGAGGATTTGAAGTAAAGGGATTTGATAAAAAACCTAATCTGATTAAGCTTCTTAAAAAGATCCAAGATGAAGACGGATATCTAGAAGTAAAGGGTGGTAAATTTATTCTTCTTGAAAAAGGAATAGAGCATTGTAGGCAATTATATCCAACAATGCCATAGATAGATGGAGTTCAAGATACTATTAGATAATGACTACTACAACAACGACAATGACAATGAATAGCAGTAAGAAAAAAAGTATACTGCTTGTAGATGATGAACACGATATTACGTTTACCTTTCGCGACTTTATCTTGGATGTTTTCTCTTTTAAGCAGTCACCTAAAGGTTAAGGTAAAAACAAACTGTACCTTAATTTAGCAGTATACCTTAACCAACAAGGGAGTTATATCACAACAAGTATTAATTGTGTTCTGCAGCCACTCCAGAAAACATGTTGAAAGTAAGTTAACCGATTGCTGAGCTGGCTGGTCATCAACGTCTTTGGAAGTGAAATCCAATTGTCAGCGTCAAAGTGTTCTCTTTTTCCTTAGAAGAAATAGAAGAAATGGATAGACAGAGGTTACAAGCAATAGAATCATTGGAGATATCTGATTCTGACCATTCTGTCAAGTGTCAAAGGTGTGGTATAGCTGTACCTACCTACAGTTAGGAAATTGACCACTAGAAATGTAGGATTGCTATCTTACAAAAGCAGATCAGGTGGATTGAAGAAAATTATCCTCATTACCCTCATCGTCCTCGTGGCAATACCATCGGTAACAATAATGATAATGTTAGCCCATTTCATCTTCAATAGCCTTGAGTCTTGGACTTTGCCTTTCTCTAGAGCTTGTCTTTTCTTTTTCATAACTTCCTTCCAAACTACGTCCTTGTCATCATGAAACTTGAATTGATTACCAGGCACTCCAGGTTTGAATCTCAAATCCTTCTCGTAGTCAAAAAGACTGTCCTGATCGTCATCTCGGTCGACATCCCTATTATCATACACCAGATCAGGTCCAATCTCAAACCACTTCAGATAATCAAATAACGCGGTTTGAATGGAATCGAATTTTGTATTAAAGTCAGAACCTAGTTCTTCATTAACATTGGATGTTGTTATATCTTTGAATGGAAGACGGAAGAAGTACAGTTTTTGCCCTAGCGTACCTAGCACTTTGTATACAATATGTGGAACATCTACTGCAGCACCAATCCACGAAAACATATGAATCCCCTCATATGCCCTACGTCCATACACTCCTGAGTTAGACGCTAGTCCTTGGCCATCTGCTATTCTTGTAATGATGCCAAGTGTAGCCTTGAGGTCATCTTCTCTAAGTGTGAATATTGGTGCCCATTCAGGAGTGCAAAATATCCTGTTCTTTACTCTTGGTAACATATCTATTTTTTCAAGATCCTCTGGCGTCTTTATAGACGTGGTATGTGTAACCCATGATTTTGCTGAATGTGTATCGGTGTAGTATGCATACGGCCACTGTCTTAGCAGACTTATTACTTGCGTTTTGCCCCCTGCAGCTCTACCAAGTATAATCGAGATAATGGGAAGTGTGCATCCATGTATGTTAAGAACCCTCATGCATGATAACTCAAATTCTAACCCTACCCAGAGATCAGGAATATTACTTTGTACTGTTTGCCGCAGTTTTTCAAACCTATTTACTAAACCTGTTTTCCAAGCATCACTGGATATTCCTGCATGTGTAGCTTTTAGTTCATTGATTTCTTCAAGAATACGCTCCTTCTGAATAGTCTCTAATCTTTGGACTTTGGCAGCATCTTCCTGAGCATCATCTGTCTTAATATCTAATTCAGCAAACCATCTTAAGAATCGCTCGATCTTTTCATTGCCAAAATGGTTGTTGTTGCGCTTGTCGTAGTTTGCGAGAACTTTCTCCAGGTGGTGCAATGTAGATTGCAAATCGCCACTAAAGTATCGTTACGTTATAAGTGCAGGGGAATTGTAGATTACTATGTTTTTGTCCTTCTTGTATACTCTTGAGAATTCCAGGGCCCTCATTTCATCGCTTACTGGATAATCATATAGTGTCATTCCTAGTATGCTGCACCTCCTATCACAAACTCGCGCCTTTGCACTTTGAATAAAATGCAGTAGTGTTTCATGTTAGCATTCAAAAATTCGACCTGATCTTTGAGTCCTTGAACCCAATAAAGTTCAACGTCAATTTCGTCGAGCTTAGATGATCTACTTCTACTTTTTAGCGCCTGCTCATCCGAAGAGCACTTATAAACTTGGTTGCAACTATAATTCTCGTCTGCCATAGCTGGTGAATGCTCCTTTATGAATGGGAAGTTGATCGGTTATGGTGGCTAGTCTGTACTCTGTTTCGTGACAAGGGTGAAGGCGCGTCTGTTGGCTGATTACCTGGACACCCTTACCCATTTCAGATCGATTATTCATTCCCTATATTGCTCACTCCTTGATTTGATGAATGACAATTCTCTGTTGCTGTTACTTGTTGAATCAAAAGACCATCGCGCATGAGATTGTCTTTACACTTCTCACAAAACCAGCCATCCTTCAAAGAAATACAATTTGCATTTCATGTATGCCAGGATTGGAGCAGCCTTTAGCCGCGCATGGTTTGTATGATTGACCGAGATGTTGTTTTGTGACACTCATCTTGTAAATGATCCATTATTGACGGCAGTTACTGATGTGATATTATTTGTAATAGCTTTATCAATAGTCTGTAGCATTAACCGTTTTTTGCCCTCGTCGACTTGCAATGTAAAGACTGTTGATGGGTCTACATCACATCGCTTAGCTACTTTAGCTGGAATTATCAGCGCTAAACTTTTTCCTTCTTTTGACCCTATATAATAGGGTTGAAGTGCGTATGATGACTTCATATATACAAGTTATATCGGCTTATATATAGGGTAGTAGTGAACCACATACTAGTTGAATAAAGGGTATATTAACAGACTGATTGATACTTCCGAGCATATTTTACGTTTGCTTTCCAAGAGTGATACGAATGTTAACCAGATAATAAAACAGACTAGTTCGGACAGAACTTATGTAATAAATGTGATTAAGACCTTACAACAGGAAGGGCTAATCTCTGAAAGGATAGAGGGAAAGCTAAAGAAGAAAATACAAAGTTTGACAGAGTTAGGACGTGAGGTAGCCGAAATAATAAAATCGGTACAGTCATGCTATGAATTATGCGATGACCTAAAACACAATTGCGGAAAACACGACTACGCTCTTAATTTCATGGGAGTAAGGACAAAGACATCACCGTTAAAATATTCAGTCCATATGCTGCCAGAAAGCGAGAATAAGATTGGAATAGCTTTTTTGAATTACACTGCCGCAGACTATGTAAGAGATTTTGTCGTATTCAAATACCTTTTACTATCGGGAAAATACAACGCCGACGCTAGGAAAAAGAAAATTACCAGCCAGATTCTGGAGCAAATTATTTCTGATGCAACTAGGCGACAAATGGACGCCATAATGAAAGGTATCGTCTGGATAGGTGATCCATCGGAACTCATAGCGGATTTTGGCGAGCATGTTACAAAAATAGCAAATTTACCTGAAAAAATGCGACGTTACGGCTTATTAAGTAATAAATTTTCGTGTAAAGAAAAAGCCAAAGAGGCATTATTATCAGTTCTTCCTCTGTTAAAATCAGAAAGGAAATCAATTTTGGAAAAATTAGATTATGCTATCTCTAGGGACGAAGAATGGAGACATAGAATGCAAGAAAAACTTGATCGAATTGGCCTCAATGCAGGTTGGTCAAAAGACAAACCGCATCGAAAGGAAGATCCTAGTGAACTAGAAGTCAAGATGCTTTACAAAGAAATACGTAAGGCCTTAAGTTAATTAAGTTAGCTTTGCTACATCTATTCTGCTAAATAACTGTTGGAACTTGTTTTCCATATCCTCACGCATGGCCTTCATATCTTGCTCATACTTTTTCTGTAACCTTTGCACCTCTGATTCTTTTTCTTGCTGCTTCTCTAAAGTCTCGTTGTAAGCATCATATGTAAGCACCATCCTGCATTTAGCACAGAATTTTGAATCAGGTTTGTTAGGCTCATTGCAATTAGGACATTGCTTTGGTTTTAACGCATCTGATAGTTGTTTGTCTTTTGTAATTATTCCCTATGCTTCTAATATGCTGTCGTTTGACTCATTTCCCAGATAGTGCAAGTATTTGAGGTGCATATTGGAGCCAGGAGACCAACCTGCGAACTGGCGTAAATGATGCTCCTTGAGAATTCGTGATTTCTCTGTTAGCGAAGAATGTCTTCTTATGTATGGGTTCCAAGGCTTTTTTAGCAATTCCCGGATCTTTGGTTTATCTTCTGGAATAACAGTAGGCTTATGTATGGGATTGAATCTATCAGGGGAATGTGCCTTGTCCCTGTTTTACCATTTAGTAGAATCTCTGCATACTGCTTCTTGTTATCTGGTGTAAGTTTGAATACGACATCTTTTATTCGTAGTTTCAGAAGTTCATGAGGCCTTGCGGCTGAATCTCTCGACATTGCATGATAACATCTATCTCTAGGATTAGGACAGTATTTCAAAAATAGCGAATCGTCAGCTGCAGTCCATATGTCAGTTGGTTTGTAGATTGATTTTTCTTTTCGCTTTAGTTGCGGAATGTTTCTATCACTGGTGGTTTTGGCCTCTTGTTTGGCTCGATGTCAGGAGAATACAACCACTTGAAGAAGCGCATCAAATGTATTCTGTATATGTTGTATGTTCCAATCCATTTGTGCAATGGATCGGCACTCTCGGTTTTGCGATAACTATCTAGAAATGAAAGTAAATCCTCTCTTGTTATTTCTTTGAACAGTTTAGTATTTTTAAACAATACTGAGAGCTTGCACAGTAACATTATAGCATCCTTTCTGTAATGATCTGATGGGTTAACCTCTGATTTTAAAGAAGATATATAATCACATATTGTAAGAGCGTTCTGTCTAGATGCGGGACGTACTACGTTAGAAAGATGATTAAAGCAGCTATGAGGTAGTCCTTCGGTAGCATTCGCTATCTTTTTCTCTATCATCATTGTGTTATTATCTGATGATAACGAACTGTTTGTTGTTATAATAGAAGTTGATGTCGACGTGGATGTATAAGATGTCATTTCAGGCTTGAGACGGTTCTTTTTCATCTTACCACTAGTTTGTAGGAAGATGAATTATATAAGTTAGTATTATATATGAACTAACTATGTAATAACGTAATGTTGATTCGAAATATAAAATATTTTATGATCTCATTTTCATTATTGTTAATGGAATATGTTAGACAAAGATAATATTAACAAAGTAGTAATTAGAAACACCTTCAAAAAAGATATTTCTGAAATAGTTGCGATACAAAGAGAATCATTTTCCGACGTGGCTACCGAGATAATATCCGAACCATCATTTCTTGAAGATCATACTAATTTATTTCCAGAAGGACAATTATGTGCGGAATTAAATGGAAGGGTAGTTGGTTCAGCAAGCAGCTTAATTGTTTCATTAAATCCGGAATATTGTGATCATTCATGGTATGATATTGTTGGAAATCGTAGCATTTTTAGATCCCATGATCCTAAAGGCAATAGCCTTTATGGAGATGATATTTGTATACATCCTAGTTTTCGCAGACAGGGAATCGCTACAATGCTCTTTAGCGCTAGAAAAGAATTAGCCATAAAATTAAATCTAAAAAGAATAATTGCTGGAGGCAGACTATACAATTATTGTGAATATGCAAATAAGATGTCTCCAGATCAATACGCAGAAAAAGTTGTAAATGGTGAACTACAAGATCAAGTTCTATCATTTGACTTAAAAAATGGTTTTAAGTATATTAAAATAATTCCAGATTATATCTATGATAGCAGATCATTGAATTATGCAGCATTTATTGAATGGTTAAACCCAAACTACTACGATCACAATAATCATCTGCACCGCCCCAATAAATAATAATTCTATTTTTAATGTATGGGATATTTCTTAATTTCTTCTGTACCTGTTGTCTGAAAGCTCCCTACAAATGCAATCATGCTGTATTTTATTGTGTCAGGTGTAGATGTCGTTTTATTTCCAATCTTCAAAGTCCCCTGTATTACTGGTGACAGTGGTCTTGATATATCGTAGAATCCGCCTATGACTTCTTGTTTACAATCATTAGTAGGACATAGTGGGCTTCCAGAACCAAAAGTAAAGTTAGACTTTTGTGATATATCAAGCTTAGTAAGTGAAAGAGGCGTAAGAAATGTACCTGCTGGAGGCGCTATCGATTCAAGGGTTGTCTTAAATGAAATAGAATCATTATTTTTCGTTTGAGATTGTACTACTGCTGTTGTTGTATTGTTTGCTATGGTTGAGTTCAGCCCTAGATTTGTCGGGTTTGCTCGAGGAGTAGTATTGTTGAACAATGTTGGGAATTCTACTGGTTTGCATACTGTAGCAGCGATATTCTTGATGGGGTTCTAATATTTTCAAAAGTGTCTGATTACAGGGATTCCCAGCAATTTCGTTTTGAACTTCATTCTTAATCTTGGGAGAGTTGATAATACCTTTAACAAGGTTCCCAAACAGGCTATCACTAGTAACACAAAATCTAGTTTGCGTTACAGTTGGTGTAATTATTATGATGTTTGATACGAGTAACCAAAATAACACAGTTACAACTAATGCCTTGTCCTTAATTGCTATTTCAATATGCCATTTCAATGTATCATTTCCTATCGTTATAAACACGGTGCTATGCTGCTTTTA
This sequence comes from Thermoproteota archaeon, assembly GCA_046731995.1. Classification (GTDB taxonomy): domain Archaea; phylum Thermoproteota; class Nitrososphaeria; order Nitrososphaerales; family Nitrososphaeraceae; genus JAFAQB01. The sequence continues at coordinate 11,883 of JBKPMB010000108.1, forward strand.
AGTCATCATGGACAAGTTCCTAGAAATGCATGTATAATATCCTTAGCTTATGGTTCTGGCTATTGTATATGACAGATAAAGCTAAAATGTGAACAGCATAATATTTACGAAGGAAAAATCTGAACTGTGAGCACAAAAACTAAATCTAAAGTTGAACAGTTGGAATGGCATAGGTCAAAGGTACTAAAAATGAAGGCCAAAGGTGAGCCAAATACAAATAGCACACTAATCATAGGTGTCAAGGGTTTCAATTAACTCTGACATTCAACACTTTATAGAGAAGACAATGCATTATTATAGTG
>JBKPMB010000109.1:0-5915 GCA_046731995.1 Thermoproteota archaeon
AGCATTAACATGACAATCAAATCAACGGATCATAATTACTAGATCCTCTTGAGCCAACAAATAAGGACGCAATTGTAATAACAGAGCAAGGAGGTATTTCAATTAGTTGCTATTGGTTAGTGATTCTTACTTATAATAACATCTATTTCTCTAACAAGCTAGCATTGCCTATGCGCAATTCTTTGGGTCAAGCAACCAATTAAGGAAATCAAAAGGCTTCATTTGTTAAAGTATCTGATATGCCTAATGCCAATGAAATTTCTTTTGTCTTACTTAATGTTGGTGGCAAGCAATATTCATCTCTAGTCCAGAATGAAAAATAATCTAGTCCTGTTATGAGGGCTAGATATGTCTTTTAGTTGTCTTTTTGTTTTTTATTTATAGTAACTTCCAATTGAAAAATCTGGATATTGTTAAAAAACTGTTTATACATACTGCGTAATCTCCTGCGGAGCATGCTAGATCACTATCATTGTCCATTAAATTTCTGTTCACCGTCTGAGATATTATAGGATTGTTCAGACGGCTAACCATAAGATAACCACCTTAAACAATGACAAACATAATATTGGAAACTAAAACTAGTTCCCATTGTTATAAAAATTCTATCTGATATTAAGAGGCTCGCTTTGCATATACTTGAGAAAAATTAAATCATCTGTCTATCGTATTAACCTGCATAGTCTTATGTCTTCGTACTTTAAATGCCTTGAGCAAGTATTTGATACTAACTAGAGCAATAAAGACGGTTACTGAGAGAATGACAATTGTTCCTCCTGGTGCTAAATTCATATCATATGATATTACTATTCCGCCAATTACACAGAGGATTGAAGTGAAAATAGATATCAATAAAGTCTTCTTAAAACTCTTCCCAAACATCATTGCCGTAATATTTGGAATAACTATTAATGAAGAGATAAGTAAAACGCCTACTAGGCGTATAGAGGCGATTACGGTAATACTGGCAAGTATTATGAAAAGGTAGTTGAGCTTTGTAACGTCTATTCCACTAACTTCAGCTTGTTCCTCATCAAATGCAATATACATGAATTTCTTATATGTCTTATACATTATTGCCAACACAATTAAGCTGATGACCAAAATCATCAATTGGTCATTATAGGTAATGAGTAAGATGCTTCCAAATAAGAAGCTATACAAATCAAGTGAAAAGCCTCCAGACAATCCTATCAGTACTACTCCTGTTGCGAGTCCAGCTGATAATAATACAGCGACAGCAGAATCGGCCGGAATTTTTGTGGACTGCCTTAATTTGGTGATACCTAGAGAAGCAAGAACAGAAACTGCAAACGCAGTCCATATTGGATATATATTTGTAAACAAACCTATAGCTATTCCGCCGAATGCGACATGCGAGAGAGCATCGCCATATAATGCCTGTCTACGTAAGACTAAAAATAGGCCAATCACAGAGCAACTGACAGCAACAGCAATTCCTGAAATTAATGCACGCTGTATAAAACCAAATTGAAGAATCTCAAAAACCATTTTCGATTAAGCACCATAATAATAATAATAGTTTCTGATCGTCTTAACCTCTCTCCTCGACTAACAATGTAATCAACGGTCGATACTATTCCCAACGAAATGATTACCGTTCAGTTTTTGATCTGAATGCATACGCATATGTGCTTGCATAATTGATTCTGAGTACATCTTTAACAATTCTGAGCTTGCAAAGAATTCTTGAGTATTACCATGGAAGAACATTGTTCTATTAATGCATACTAGCTTATTTGCAAGTCTATTCATGGCGTCTAAATCATGTGATGACCATATTATAGTGACTTTGTTCTTTTGGTTAAGTTTCTTTATAAGAGAATAGAATTTGTTTTGTGTTTCTACGTCAACGCTGGTAGTAGGTTCATCTAATATCAATAGTTTGGCATCATTTACTAGTGCTTTTGCGATGAGTACTCTTTGTTGTTGTCCGCCAGAAAGGTCACCTATTCGCCTGTCTTTTAAATCCTCTAATTCCACTGTTTTGATTGCAGAAAGTACTTCTTCTTTAGACCTAAGCTTAATTCCTCCAACAATCCCCAGTGATACAATTTCTTGTACTGTTGCAGGGAAACTCTGATCAATTGATCTTTGCTGCGGTATGTATGCTATCTTTTCAAGGACCTTTTTACTTTTTTTAATGTTTACGCCAAATATTGCAATATCTCCTTTATATCCATCTATTAATCCAAGCATACATCTAAAAAGTGTGCTTTTGCCTGCACCATTGGGACCGATTATTCCAATTATGTCACCGATGTTTACATCAAATGAAATATTCTCCAGTGCAAAAGAAGATAATGAATGACCATAATCATAAGATAGGTTTTTGATAGAGACTACTTCTTCTTCTCCTCCTACTCCTTCTTTTACTTCTTGCACTGCAATCCTTCCTTTAGGGCAGCTAAATCTTGATACATCTTATCTAAATAACCAATCCCCTTTTGTTGTTCCTGTTTGTTTATGCCTTCAATTGGACTTAGAATCATCACTTTGCCATTAGGAATTTCATCCGCAATTACCTGGGCAGAACGAGGGTCAATGAGATCTTCAGAATATATGACATTTATTCCCACATTCTTTGCTAGCTGTACTACGTCTACAAGTCTTTGTGGAAGTACTTCACCTTCTGGTGTTAGTCCTTCATGTATACTGTGTTGGTTTAAGCCGTACTGTTTTGCAAAATATTCAAAAGCATTATGGAATGCTATAAAATCCCTCTTCGCACAGTTAGAGCTAGATAAGTTGCCTTTTATAGAAGCATCCAAAGACTTTAGCTGTCCTATGAATTTTTGAGCATTCTGATAATAGTATGCTGCATTATTGGGATCAACCTTGGAAAGGCCATCACGAATATTTTGAACCTGATGGATTGCTAATACAGGATCCAACCAAATATGAGGATCAGTTGGTGCATGAATTTCGGGATCGTCACTTGCAAGCAAATTCAAACCCTTACTTGTATCAATTGCAAACTTTGGATTAACTTTGTTTATCCACGTTGCTTCCATACCTGCTCCATTGTACACTAATATAGCTGATGATTCAATACTTTGAATTTGCTGAATTGTAGGATCAAAATCATGAGGTTCCGCACCTATTGGTACAAGTACAGATGCAACAACCTTATCTCCTCCAGCTTTCTTTACAAATTCATATACTGGATAGAATGAAGCTACAACTTTTATTTTAGATGTGTTTGAGTTAGGTGTTGCGGTTGCAGAAGTAGCAGAACCACTATTGGTATTAGCAGCATTACCATTAATAGAAAACCCGATGCCTGAGTTTGATACCAATAAAACACTTAGTACCAAAAGCCCAGTCAACAAGTTACTAATCTTTTGCACAATACCATATATCAATTATTAATCTTATAAACCTATGTTAATAATATCATCGTTAGCCTATATAAATCATTTAATAATGCATATGCTTGCGACGTTAAATTTTCTAATCGGACTAAAATGCTGTGTACTAAAGAGACTACACATTCGGTCCTTACAACGGAATTAACTTAACATTATCCATTTTCTTGTTAGATTGAAATCTTTTTGTCATGTCTCTTATCTGATTTGCATCTCCTTTAAGAACAAATATCTCAAGGCATCTATCTTTATCAATCTTGTTGTGTAAATGTGTGTTTATCAATTTATCATATGCATGTCCCATTTCATTGATTTCATTATCAGATTTCTCATCATGAGTCACCAGGAAAATGGCATGAACATCGCCCATTAAATCTTCTTTCTTTCTTTCTTCAGACAACATGCTTCGAACACTTGCTCTTATAATTTCAGATCTGCCTGTGAAACCAAGTGATTTTTGTAATTTGTTCATTTCAGTCAAAATTTCGTCGTTTAGGGATACACTTACGATGGTCAATATACATTAATTATTTTTATTAAGTCATTTAAATATTTATATGTATTTCTTAATAATAAGGCTGTTTACAATTAATAAAACAAATAAGAAGAATCTTAGACAAGCCGACTTCTAAATAGAGCTCATATATACTAATACAATGGATGATAAAAACGTGAAAGAGTCTGGTGCTAGTAGTGTCCGGAGCTTCTTTATTTTAACATTAATACTTTCCTTAATGTTTGCAGGTATTCTCAACGCCAACACTACTATTGGTATAGAAGCTTTTGCCAAAAAGAGTTCTAAAAATTTTTGATAGAAGCATTAATGATGGGAACAGTCGCACTAGTGGCAGCAGCGTTAAAGGCAGAAGTTTGGATGGTAATGATAATACCTCATTCAAGGAAGATACTAAAGCTACTGAACCATTTGTACCACCACCACTACCATTACCAGCTGAAACGCCTTTAAACAGCAAGTATGTAATCATTAATTTTGACGATTCACATCAAAGCGATTATACATATGTCAAACCTATCCTAGACAAGTATGGATTCAAAGCAACATTCTTTGAAGTCTGCAATTGGATAGAAGCAGGATATCATGATAAGGACCTATCAGTGACATGGCAACAAATAGCAGCATTGCAACAAGATGGTATGGATATTGAGGCACATACTATGAACCATCCGAATCTAAATCACTTGTCATCACAATCAGATTTGGATTATGAGATAGGACAATCAAAACAATGTTTAGAAAACCATGGATTCAATCCAACAATTTTTGCATATCCTAATGGCGACGGGTCTGATAATCCAAAAGTTGTAAATACAGTTGCTAAATACTATGATTTAGCTAGAACTGCTGAAACTGATAGTAAATCTGCACTTACATTTTTGAACTGTAATAGTAGTAGTAGCAATGTGGATAGTGAACAGCAACAGCAGCAGAAGACCTATTGTGCAACCTACCTTAGTGATGGAGAATTAACTCCTGAAAATAGATACTCTATCAATAGCTGGGCTCATAAGCATATAGACGAAGGCTGCTCTGCTAATGGTAATGATGCTAGTAGCAGCAGTAGTGGCGATAGTGACACTTGCAAAAAATTTCGGTACGAGTATAACAACGCTCAGATGTTTCAGAAATTTGTTACAGCTGTAAATAGCGAGTATAGCTATAACAAGGATGGAGTAACAAGAGCAATCCCTATAATCGTATATCATACTCTCGTAAACTATCCTGATTTAAGCGATAGTAATAGACCAATTGATACAACATCGAATCTATTTGATGCTGAAATGAAATACCTACATGATAATGGATTTAAAGTTATAACTATGTCTGACCTTGGATATGATACAAATAGCAATAGCATGTACATAAAGGATACACAACAATAGGAATCACAGAAATCATTATGCACCATGCTTAATCTTTGACACTGATTTCTACGATTAACTGCTATTGTCTTCAAAGTGATAGAACTTCAGATGTCATAGCTTCCCCCGAAAATTACAATGTCACTTGTAACTGGTCGATGTTATTGTGATACTAATATTGTCTCTTTGTAGAGCGGTATAGATATTCATCAACATCTTAGAAACTGCAGAGATGGAGGTTGCGGATTGTTGACGGAATCCTCTTTTAGTTTCCATTGATTTGCTTCTTCTATGGCATTAATATCGCATTGCGATATTTCGTTACTCTTACCAGTAAGAATTGGAGACATAAGGTCATCAACAAAGTAAGTATGCCCAATCCCATAAGCATGACCAATTTCATGTTTTGCTATTGATTCTAATTCTGACGAGCCAATTGAATTCCCAAGAGCTTTTGTTGATATAGTCATGTCTACATGGGTTATAAGACCTCTGTCATCAAAGCTAATTTGTGCTTCTCCAGGTTGTACTAGTTTGATATTTTTTCTGTCTGATATTGTATGACCATCAGTAGTACGAATGGTAGAATGAGCAACTTGTGGAGCTTTGGAATTTGTATTTATATCTATATCTGCAGGTGTATTG